>JAITHM010000096.1 GCA_031279965.1 Spirochaetaceae bacterium | reverse complement strand
GAGCGCAATTTTAAACTTTATGATGAAAATAACATGCTTCTGCCAAAACCTGCAAGACTGCCGCGCCTTTCTGCACCAGGCCGGCATAAGTTAGTCAGCATTACTTTAAAATAGCGCTGCCTCGTTCCAGCGCAACAGCGCCGGTGCGGGCCATTTCAAGAATGCCATAGGGATGGAGCAGCTGCAAAAGGCCGTCAAGTTTTTCTGAGCTTCCCGTAGCTTCAACGGTGATGGTTGCTGGTGAAATATCAATAACACGTGAACGGAAGATTGCCGCAACCTCGACAATCGCCGACCGGCTTTGTTCGTTGGCCTGTACCTTAACAAGCATAATTTCACGGCTTATGCTTTTTGCGTTTTCAAGCTCGCGGATGGCAATGACATCAACAAGTTTACCAAGCTGCTTGACGATCTGTTCAAGTATCGCTTCATCGCCGGAGACGGCTATCGTCATGCGGGAAATGGCAGGATTTTCTGTTTCACCTACCGTAAGGCTGTCAATGTTATAACCGCGGCGGCTAAAAAGACCACACACGCGGCTTAAAGTCCCCGCACGGTTTTCTACCAATACTGATACAATATGAAGCTTCACCTTTTCATATCCTTCATTATCTGTTATACTTAAAATGTATGAATTGCGCAACGGGCTGTGCAGAGGAGTTCTGAGGGGCTATGAAACGATTTTTACCGATACTAAAAGCATGGCGTGAAAATATGACGCACAAGCGTTTTTTACTGGTGGCAGTTATGATGATGACTGGAGGCGCAGCTGAACAAGCGGCGGGCTTTGATAGTGCATATCGATGGAATTATGGAATAAGCGCAGGTTATGTTAATAATAGTCTCTATCAGGGCGGTGTTTCTTACCCGCAAACAGAAAATATAGCAGGGCATGCTTTTTTTGTAAGTATTCCTGCCCGCTATCGTTTTTTGGACTGGTTTGCTGGTCAGGCTGAACTTAGCTATATCCAGAAAGGATACGGATATGTCCGCACAGTTCCCAATTATCCCCGCTATAACGATCAGACAATCAATCATTTTTTGAATTGCGCATTTCTTGCCCATGTTTCATGGCCCCGTTCAGATCAGGGGCTTAAGATTTACGGCGTAGGCGGCGGATTTCTTGGTTTTTGGCTTGCAAAACAGGAACGGGGCGCGACGCCTTCCAGCACAGTGAAGCTGCCTGGCTCAGCCGACATTTACCACTATAATTATTTTGAAGATTTTAACGATAGAGATAACCGGTTTGAATATGGGTTGGCGGCGGGCTTTGGCGTTCAATATCATTTGGCCAGATTTGATGTTTATCTTGAAAGCCGGTATCACCACAGTTTTTCTGATTTACAAACAAACTATTATGAAGAACGTTTTGTTCCTCAAAAAAATGAGACGTGGACTATTCACGTGGGTGTTATGTTTAACGAAGAAGTTTTTAGGGTGTTTCATTAGGAGGTTGATATGAAATTAAAGCATCATGTTACGCTTGCCGCGCTGCTTGTTATTCTGCTGCTTACTCGCGCCTGCCGTGCTAATGTTCTGCTTGATAATCCAGATGCAAACGGTTATTACGCAAGCTCGTTCCGCATGGACGAGATTTTTGACAAATTCTGGCAAGGCATGAATAACAATTACGTTTATTGGGATGTTGAGCCGGAGGGGTATTGGGACGAAATATACCGGACATATCTGCCGAAATTTGATGCGCTTGGTGTTATCGTGCCTGAAACTTCAAACAATGTTGAAGTTGCCGAATCGACAGCCCGCACGGCTTATTCATATTTTGCCGAAATAGTTGCGCCGCTTCATGACGGGCATCTTGTTATCGAGTTTGCCAGAGGATGGTTCGCTTCGAATTCACAGCCGGGGCCGATTATGCCGTCCTATGCAAATGTCAAAAAAAGAGAAACTGCCGTTAATAGCTCCGTTTTTTTGAGCAACTGGAGCGGTTTTTTAGACTCAAATTTTAATTTCTGGAAAGAGGTTATAAGCACTTATATTGATCAGGAAGGATCCAGCATAAATGTATCGTTTAGTGGAGGAGATAGCAGTACGGTATATTTGCGGGCGGCAACAGGATACCGTATGCATTCACAAGGCGGTATTATTGCATATCTCTACTTTAACGGATTTAACATTTACGATGCTGTTCAGCGGGAACGTACGGCGACAGCGACACCGGTGACAAATTTTATGCAAAAATATTTTTCATTTCTTAATGATCCAAATTTGCGCGGTGTTATCTTTGATGTACGGGGAAATAACGGCGGTGCGAATATTGATATACCGTATATTGTTGGGCCGTTATTGCAGAGTGATCTTCTTATTGCCTATACCCGCGTAAAAAAGAGTCTTTCGCCGCTTGATTACAAGCCCTGGGCGCCCTACTATATTCCTGCTGCCCCGGCGTCGCAGCGTGTGCAGCAGCCAGGCATTCCTGTTGTTGTATTGTGTAATGATTATTCAATATCCTGCGCGGAACTTCTTGTTTTAGTGGCAAAGGAAATGCCTTCTGGTTGTTCTGTAGGATACCGTACTTTTGGCGCGCTGGGGCCTCGTTTAAGCAGCACGACTCCGCTTTATACCAATGGCGGTTCATTTAACGGCGGCCCTTTCTGGAAAAATGTTATTCAGGCAGGCTTCCAGACGCGGGGTGTTGATAAAAGCAATTATGACGGTGTTGGGATACAGCCGGAAATTGTTGTTGAAATGTCCGCCAGCGATTTCAGGGGCGGCCGCGACTTGCAGCTTGAGGCTGCGCTGGGTATTATTGATGGAAAAGAAAATTAAAATCGTGCTGCATTAAATGATATTGTTTTCTGATATTTACCGCGAAGATGCACGGAAAGGGCGTTTTTTATTTTCGCTTGTAGTTTCTGGAATAGCTTACGGCCTTTACCGGGGTATGCAGGATAATTACCTTGTCGAAATCCTTCATGTAACGCCCTTTGACCGGGGGATTATCGAATTCTTTCGTGAAATTCCAGGCCTGCTTGTTGTGCTGTTTCTTGCCATGATGTACCAGTTTGCCGAATCAAAAATTTTTAAAATCGGGCTTGCCATCATGCTTGCCGGTATTACCGGATTGTTTGCCGCGCCTGCGCTAACGTTTTTTGTGGTACTCTGCATGATTATATTCAGCATAGGCGAGCATATTATCATGCCGGTAAAAAGTACTATCTCGCTCAATTTGGCGCGTCCTTCAAAAGGCGGCGCAGCACTTGGCGTTACCAGTACGATTAATAATCTTGGAAATATCGCCGGCTATCTTTTGGTAACACTGATTTTTTTTGTCTGCACCAAATTTGGTTTCTCGCGTGATTCTCAGCTGCCGTTTAAGCTGGTACTTGCTCTCTCAAGTACATTGCTGCTCTCTGCGCTGCTCATTGCCGCCGCGCTTAAAGGAACAAGGCTTACAACAGCCCGCAGACGCTTTTATTTTGCCCGTAAATATCAAAAATATTATATGCTTGAAGTGTTTTACGGAGCGCGAAAACAAATATTTTTTACATTTGCACCGCTTGTCCTTATTGCTGAATATGGTGCCAATACATCGCTTATCGCTTTTTTACTTGCGCTTTGTGCGGGAGCAGGAATGATATTTTCGCCGCTTGTTGGGCGGCTTATTGATCGAATTGGATTCAAGCCTGTCATGATCTGTGATACGCTTATTTTAATCGCGGTCTGTTTTTTTTACGGCTTCTCGCAGCATTTCTTTTCTCACAGAACGGCTTTTATCATTGTATGCGTCAATTTTATCTTTGATTCAATACTGTCACTTGGCAGCATGGCAACCAACGTATATGTACAGTCAATCTCTTCAAATAAGGAGGAAATTACTGCAACACTTTCTACCGGCATATCAGTAAATCATCTTATCTCAATTTTTATTGCCCTTTTGGGTGGCTGGATATGGAACTGCACCGGCATAGAAGTGCTTTTTTCGCTTTCTGCTTTGTTGGGCCTGCTGAATAGCATTTATGCGGCCACGATAAAAACAGCGCCTTTAAAACAGCGAACATAATCATATTAGTAGTATAACGAAACACATGTTAAGGTATTCTATAAAATAAAACAATAAAAATAAAGCTTTTTTCTGCAAAGCCGCTTGCAAAAAAAATTCATTGTGTGGTATGATGAGAATATCTTAATATATAAGGAGATAGATATGCCCAGAGGTAAGGGGTCAACAAACAGCGGCGGGAAAACGCCGGGAGCGGAACTGGAAAAACAAATCAAAAAATTGAATTTGTCCCAGGCACAGGTAGCTAAGGATGTGGGGCTTAGCGTTATGACATTGAAAAAATTGCTGGATGGCAATGCAAAAGTCGATGTTGAACGCGCGTTAGTATTCGCAAAATACTTCGGTACAACAGCGGACTATTGGATTGAGCTCCAGAAGAAAGCTGGTTTAGCGGATGCGAAAAAGAATAACAAACTTCAAAAACAACTTAAAGAGCTTAAAAAAGCAAAACCTGTCAAGGTTGAAAAGGTTGCAAGCAAAAAAACTCCTGCGAAAAAAGGCCCCAAGGCTGGCGTAAAGAAAGCCGGAGCCAAAAAAGCTGGAAAGAAAGCCGTGCGTAAACCGCGCGCAGCTTCATCTTCTTCACCAACAACACCGTCTTCTTCTGGTTACCCGTTTTAAATCGTACATGGGGAGCAAAGTGAATATCTTTCATTTCTGCTCCCTGCTTTTTATGTCATGTGGACAATTAAATCTGAATCAGAATTCGCAGCCGCACATTTTCTAACGCATTATCATGGGAAATGTGAACGTTTACATGGCCATAACTACCGTGTTGTAGTGTGGTTGCGTGGTTCACAGCTTGATTCCGGCGGTATGCTTGCCGATTTTGGCCTTGTCAAAGCAGCACTTCGTACTGTTACCGGTGAACTTGATCATACAAATCTTAATGATAATGTATTTTTTAAAGATGATCCTAGTGCTGAACGTATCGCGCAGTATATTTTTACCAGGATGACGGAAGAATTCCCCGCACACCAGCTTGATGCGGCGCTTCTTCAGGCTGTTGATGTCTACGAAACACCGATCAATATGGCCCGGTATGAACGCCCATGCTGAGCCTTACCGCAGCCGAAAAAAAAATCCTTCTTGCTTCCGCCCGCGAGGCTCTTGTCGCAGCAATTTTTCACGATTCTCAACCTCGGAAAGTAAAACATGAGGTGCCTGCTGCGGCTTCCGGTTTATTATATGGTCTTCCCTGCGGAGTATTTGTCAGTTTGCATACTAAAAATGGCGCATTGCGCGGTTGTATTGGAAGTTTGATCCCAGATAAACCGCTCTATATAATGGTGCGCCGCATGGCCTGCGCTGCTGCCTTTGAAGATCCTCGCTTCCCGCCGCTCACTCCTGGGGAACTTGACGTGTGCCGCATCGAAATTTCGGTGCTTTCTCCCATGGAACAGTGCGAAAGCCCCAATGCTATTGAGCCTGGTATTCATGGCGTCTATCTTACATATCATGGCAGAAGCGGCGTTTTTTTACCGCAAGTGCCCATCGAACAAGGATGGAGCCGCGTTGAATATTTGGATAATCTTTGTTTAAAAGCAGGTGTTCCGCCCAAGTCTTACAAAGCAGATGACGCGCGTTTGTGGACGTTTACCGCGTGTGTTTTTGGAGAGGAGTTTTAAGCAGTTTTTATCTCAACTCTAAAGCCATTCTTTTTGTTTTCCGATACTTGATAGGATAGTATATTTTTGTTATGAACTATCAACGGAGTGGGAATTTATGGCTGAACGCCCTCAATTATCAATAGTTAATTATCGCCAGGGAATGTACATCGTACTGGAAGGGAACCGTGATGCAGAACGCTTTTTTATTATTCAACGCGGGACAGTTCAGCTTACCAAGGATGGCATACCGGTTCAACAGGAATCGAGCAGTGTGCTTAACGCTGGTGATTTCTTTGGTGTTGTCGCGGCTATGGCGCAAAAAAGTCAGCTTGAAACCGCTCAGGCGGTCACTGACGTAACGCTTGTCGCAACAAACTGTGCTCAATTCGAAGGATTGATTCAGTTTAATACACCAATTGCGATGAAAATTATCCAACAATTCTCCCGTCGCATGCGATATCTTAATAATGAACTTACCAAACTCACACTCCATTCAATTGGCAGCGGAAATGATGCGGGCGCCCTTTTTGCTGTGGCGGAGCACTACTTTAAACAGGCAAAATTCCGCATAGCAATCTATGCGTATAAGCGCTTTATTCAGTGTTATCCACAGGATCCACGGGTCGCCGATGTTGACGGCAAGATTCGATCGCTTGTTCAGCATGATAAGCCAAATTATAGAGGCGGCAGCACACCATTTATCCGGCATTATTCTACCGATTGCCCGGTGTTTATTGAAGGTGAGTCGGGAGATGAGCTTTTTATTATACAATCCGGCGCTGTTAAAATTACCAAAGTGATTAACAATGATGAAGTAATACTTGCCCTGCTTAAACCGGGTGATATTTTTGGAGAAATGTCGATACTTGAATCTAAGGCGCGGTCTGCAAGCGCTATTGCATTTGAAGAAACAACGTTGATGGTTGTACAGAAACAAAATTTTGAGGGTATGGCCGCAACACAACCGCAGGTTATTGCACGGCTTACCCGTCTTCTGGCTGAGCGTATTTGGTTCAGCTACAAACAACTGGAAAACGCACTGATTAAAGACCATGTAGGCCGGTGCTTTGACTATCTTCTTATTCAGCTTGAACGCGCCAACTTTCCTGTTACAACACGGGCATCTTATACATTTAATTTTGGACTTGAAGAACTTGCCAAAATGGCATCAATACCAGAGAATGAAATACGACTTATATCACGGAAATTATTGGAAAACAACCGCTTGTCACTGTTAGGTGATGGTAAAATTATCGTTCCTGATGTAACTGAACTTGTTAAGCTGAGTGAGTATTACAAAAAAGCTCAGGCGCGTGGAGGAGTGCGCAAATAACAATGTCCGGCCTCGATTTTCTCAGGCGCACTATCTCCGCATTGCTTCCCGTGCTTGATGCTGCCCTGGAATTTAGTGCAAAAAATGCGCTTATCATACTGCCTTCCGCAGGTGCCGCTAGTATTCTTGTCGTTGTTACTATTTGTGTGCTTCATGCAAACGCCGCACGAAAGAGAAACACCGTGCGGGAAGCAGCCATCCCGCATCATTCCTGCACAATAAAGCCGGCAGATGTCCCTGATTCTGAATATATTGCTCCCAAAGTGCGTGCTTCCGCAGACGAAGCAGCTCTTCGGCATCTTACAATCCTGCAAGCGCGTTTTGGTACACTTGATGCGCTTAACGAAGATACTTTTGCGTCAGCGTCCAGCCTTCTTCATAGTTATTTTGATGTGTGTGCAGAGTCGGTAGCAAAAACACGCGGCAGGTTTGAGGCCTTTACCGATGGTACCGTAAATGCTGTATGGGGCGAAGATATAACAACAGGAAGTCAGGCGCACGACGCGCTTAATGCTGTCCGGGCGGCGCTGCTTATCAGAATAGCAATGTCTAGGCTCAATCGTGACAGGACGGCCAATTCTGAAATGCCGTTTACGCTGGTACTTGGCCTAAGCAGTGGAAAGGTGCTGTCTTGTCCGGGAGGTACAGGCGCCCGCCGGTATTTGTTTGGTGAGACAGGCATACTTGCGTTAAAAGCCCGCGAAGCTGCCGAACGGAACGCTGTAGACATTGTTATGACGGCAAAAACCTGGCGGCTTGTTAAAGAATATGTTTTAAGTGAAGAACTTAAGCCTCTGCGCCGTCGCAAAGGCTTTCCAGTACGGCTTTTTGCCGTCATTAACCTTCGAGCCGCTCCCGGTACCGCTCAGCCTTCGCCGGTAACACTTTCTCAGCTTCGCAATTTAGGATATACCTAAGGTAACGCTGATTAACTCACGCCTATAGATTTTGCTGCACGAGTCTTGACAATTTTAAAGCACGTTTGATAGGATTTAATTTATGAATGATATGCAGCCAGAAGAGGGGTTTGTATTTGGTTCGGGCAGCACGTTTAGCAGCGCGGAAAGCAATGTAATTGGCGATGAGGGTGGTGAAGATACCGGGGCGGGTGAGGATCTCAGCTCGGCGGATACTAGGTTCCCTGAAATTACAAAGCTGCTTGAAGATAAAGAAAGCCAGATTTTTAATGACCCCGCCTATTATAAAAATGTGTTTGCTGATGCAGCGGATTCCGCAAAACGGCTTCACACGGTCTTTCAAAAATATCTTGCGGCAAAAGATCCCAGCGACAAGACTTTATTTCGCCAGCAGATGACCAATGCTTATTGGGATCATTTTTCCAGCATAATTAAAAATCCGAAATTTAACGAACCGCAAAGGTATTTCCTTCGGTTTGGGATGCTTTACCCGGGGGCGTTAAGTCCGGAAAGTAAAACTTTTTTTGCGCGTATTATCGTGAGTAATGATCTTAATGAACCTATTTTTTATATAGATGAATGGTTCCGTAAAATTGGCCGCGGCGATATAAAAGCGTCTGCCAGTGATGAGATGCAAGCCGGCGCTAAAGGTAATCAAAATGCTCATTTTAAGTCATTACTCGAAAAATCATCGGGGAAATTTGAAGGTACGCGGGGGCTTTTGCGTTCAAAAGATGTCGAACGAACCAATCTTGAAAAACAAATTCTTGAAAAAACTACAAACATGTTTGCTCATACGCCGTGTTCGGAATTCCCTGATATAAAAAGCTGCTACACTGAAGGGCAAAAAGCTATGTTTAACGATATGCAGGAACTGCTCAAGAGTGTGCACCGGATTGATCGTGAAATAGGCCGACTTTTAGAAGAATACGGACAAAGCAAGCAGGATGTTCAGATTCTTGAGGAAAAGGTCGCCGCAACAAACGAAGCAGAGTCACAATCGATTGATCTACAAGCGCTTGATACCGAATACAATTCACTGCGTCAAATGGCCAAAATGACGATAGGGCGGCAGGGAAATCCATTCCCTGTGCTCACCAACGATTACTTTCACTCAATGGCCGACAATGTAGGTTTCCGTGAAAATGTTATCAAAAAACTGGCTTGGGTAGAAGAAGCTGATTGCGAAGCCTTTATCCGTCTTTACAAGAATCACCCAAGCAGAATAGTTCCCTACGTGCTCCTTCTTCCCACCTATGGTGATTATGGCATCTGCTGGGAGCCGTTTGACAAGCTGAATAAAGCAACTAGCCGTGGACGCATTGCCATTCCAATGTATCCCAAAAATCTAACCATTGCTATTCTTACTGCAGTAGGCGATTTTCGCTGGCAGGTTGCCAAGGAAATAGCATCTATGTACTGGATGGAAGAAGGGCTTACCGGAAACTATTTTCAATGGTTTCAGGGGCAAAAGTTAAAAGGTGATGTAAAACTCTATTTTATTCAGGATTATATTGCATGGATGACCAAGGAACGCGAAGGAGTCCAAAAACTTGACAAAGCAGTCCGTGGTATTTTCTGGCGCTTCTTGCCATTCTCTCAGCCGCTTAAAGATAAATTAAAAGACCGTAATCTTGTTTATCAGGAACTCTATCAACGTGATAAAAACCGGGCAAAATCGGACAGCTATTGATGAAGGACGTTGCACCGCATCACAAGATCAGCATTGCAATTTCCGGGAAAAGCGGGTGTGGCAATACCACAGTAAGCCGCCTTGTCGCCGAGCAGACAGGCCTTGACTTCATCAACTTCACTTTTCGCAGTCTTGCCGCAGAGCATAACATGCGCCTTGAAGATATATTGCACAAAGCCGCCCACGATGACTCATGGGATCGTGAAGTTGATGACCGCCAGGTCAAAATGGCACGGCAGAGTGAAAAAGGCTGTGTGCTGGGGTCGCGGCTTGCTATTTGGATGCTGCCTGAAGCAACGCTCAAAATATACCTTAAAGCAGATGCCGAAACACGAATAAGGCGTATCATGCAGCGTGAAGGCGGAGACTTTGCTGTAGTAGAATCATTTACCCGGGAACGTGACCGGCAAGACAGTGAACGCTACCGGCGGCTCTACGGCATCAATAATGATGATTATTCTTTTGCCAACCTTATTATTGATACAGGAATACAAAGTCCGGAAGAAATCACCCAGCACATTATCAAGCATTTGCGTTTTGTTTTGCTACATTCGAATATAACCTTGTAGTAAGCGGAACTTCTATTTATGCTCAAAAATATATTGACACGCACAAAAAAGCCCGTATAATAAAATTTATACAAGGAGTAGATCTTATGAAAAGCTGTATGTTGATGCCCGCCTTTTTTTGCGCAGTGCTTGTATTGTTTGCAGACTGCACTATGAAAAGAAAACAGGAGTACGACGGCGTTAAAAGCGCGGTCAGCTATGCGGATATTCTGGAGCAAAACCCCAACGGCGTACTTGCTACCCGTAACGGCGAACAAATGCGGACGCAGATAATGTCTTTTCAGTTTGTGGAAGGAAATAGGATTTATTTTTGTACCGGCAGCGAAAAACCGTTGTACGAACAGCTGCGCCGGTTTCCGCAGGTTTCTTACTGCACCTGGCCTGAAGATTTTGAACCAGTAGTATCGATGAACGGGAAAGTTGTTTTTACCGATGATACGGTGCTTAAAGAGCGCGTTTTCAGTGGTACAGGCTATGCAAGCGATTTTATACGCAGGCATTACAAGAGCACGGACAACCCCAACCTCAAGTTGTTTTATATCGAAGTTGAAGAGATAGAAACATACAGTTCGGATGGGCCAAAAATATACAAAGCACAGTGAGAGCAACGAGCCGTAACGCTCATGGGAAGCCCCGTCTCCTTGTTCACAAGACAGGCGTAAAAAACACCGCCCCGCTTGTGCATGTAAAACTTTCGGCGCGTAGCTCTCTCCTTGGCAAAACCTACAGAAACGGTTTGTCAGCCCGTTTGTCATAGTTTTTTGCATAGTGATATTAAGCATAGCGCCGGTTTTTCCGGCGGCTATTTTAGTAAGTCCTTATGGTATAATGACTTACGTTATGCGCCTGACACGATTCGAACGTGCTACCTACGGATTCGAAGTCCGTTTCTCTATCCAAATGA
>JAITHM010000060.1 GCA_031279965.1 Spirochaetaceae bacterium | reverse complement strand
GTACCGTAAATCTCGGCCACAGGCGTCTTCGTAAAATCAATCTCGTTATACATAAGTATCCTCCACTTTGTATCTATATATTTATTTGTAAATTATTACAGCAAAAACTGTGCCATGCCGAGAGCCCGCCAGCCGGAAAAAACGGCAGAAACGGCTTTGAGATTTCAACTCTAAATACGCTCGCTTGCTTTACGGCTGGTTGTTACGGTATTGTTGAATAATGGAGACTGATAACAACCAGAAAACTGCGGTGCTTTGGGGAGGGCGAACTTCGAATAAACCGGAGGAGGCTGCGTTTGCGTTTCAGGCGTCGATTCACATTGATAAACGGCTTGCGCAGGAAGATATTACTGGAAGCCGTGCCCACGTGAAGATGCTTGGCAAACAGGGGATTATTCCCCCTCAGACAGCCGCTGCACTTGACGGCGAACTGGAATGTATTGCCCTTGAACTTGAGCGCGGCACGCTTCATATTGATGAAAATGCTGAAGATATTCATTCATTTATCGAAGGTGAATTGACTGCAAGGCTCGGCACCGAAGGACGGATGGTTCATGCGGGACGCAGCCGTAATGATCAGGTAGCTCTTGATTTTCGCTTGTACCTTAAAAATTCTGTGCCCTGTATATGCAAAGAGCTTGATGCTACGGCGCGTGTGTTGTTGAATTGCGCCGAAGAACACCTTGACAGCATTATGCCGGGGTACACTCATCTCCAGCGTGCACAGCCGGTTACGCTTGCCCATCATCTGTGCGCCTGGGTCTCCGGCATTGCCCGTGACCTTGAGCGCTTTTACGATGCGCTGAAACGTCTTGATGAATGTCCGCTTGGCTCAGGAGCGCTTGCCGGTTCCGGACTTCCCCTCGACCGGGCTATGACAAGTGCGGCGCTTGGCTTTACCCGTCCTACCATTAATTCGATGGATGCTGTTGCAGACAGAGATTTTGCTCTGGAGCTTGCTTCGGCGGCAGCCATTACGCAAACGCACCTTTCACGTTTTTGTGAAGATATTGTTCTATGGGCGAGCGAAGAATTTAAGTTTATTGATCTTGATGAGGCCTGGAGTACCGGATCGTCCATTATGCCACAAAAAAAAAATCCTGACTTTGCCGAGCTTATCCGCGGTAAAAGCGCCCGTGTTACCGGCAATCTTATAACGCTGTTCACGCTGCTTAAAGGCTTGCCGTATGCGTATGATAAAGATCTTCAGGAAGATAAAGAAGCGCTTTTTGACAGTCTTGATACAGTCTCTACAGCGCTTAAGAATTTTCGCGGCATGCTGGCGAGCAGCCGCTGGAACATAGAACGGATGGAAACGGCCTGCAGTGGAGGTTTTCTTGAAGCAACTGATGCTGCGGAATATCTCGTTGGGCGGGGGCTTCCCTTTCGCAATGCACATGAAATTGTGGCGCATATCGTACGTGAATGCATCGAGAACGGCCTGCAGAGTATTGCCGAATGTTCTCTTGACACTCTGCGCCGTCATTCACCGCTCTTTAATGCTGATATTTTTGAGCGCCTTCATCCCCGTGCCTGTGTTGCTGCGCGATCGCTGCCGGGCGGCCCCGCACGCGCAGCTGTTATCTGTCAAATTGCTGAATTACGGGCGCGGCTAGATTCTCTTAACGGTCGCGCAGTTCAAGAAAACTGATAAAGCCGGCAAGAATTTCTTTTTCGCGTTCACCAGCGCAATTCATCCGGGAAAGAAGCGTTTTGCATGCGGCAAGTTCGTGTGCAATACGTTCCTCAACGGCATGATACGCACCACTTTCTGTCATAATTTCCCGCACACGCAAAATATTTTTACGTGTTGCTTTCTTTCCATAGAGTGCGGCGAGTTCTTCACGGCAGGATGCCGTCTTGCGTGCACATGCATAAACAAGCGTAACTTTATACTCCGCTATATCCGCACCACGCGGTTTTCCCTGGACAGCGGTGCCAAAAATATCAAGAAGATCATCTTTTAACTGAAATGCAAGACCAAGATGCACGGCAAATTTTTTTATCAGAGCAATATCATACTGAGCAGCACCGCCGAGCATCATGCCAAGAACAAGCGGGCCGATTGTTGTATACGAAGCCGTCTTCATAATATCAATGTGTACTGCGCCTTCTTCACATTCTTCATCAGCAAGAAAACCAGCGCGTGCTTCAAGCGGCAAAAGTATATCAAGCATTTCACCTTTAATTGTTGTTATAACAATCTCCTGCAATAGAGCAAGAACAGGCATGATATATTTTGAACCAGCATAATGTTCTAGCAGAAATTTATTAACGCTGTAAAATCCTATATCGCCTGCACAAATTGCCGCAGAAACTGCTGCGTTGTGCCGGACAAGAGGGGGGATTTTTCCGGCGCAACGCGCTGCATACCAACGGTCAAGATCTGTGTGGATTGTCGTTATTCCACGGCGTGAAGCAGCTTTGTCAAAAACATCATCATGCACCAGAATTGCCGTTTCCAAAAGTTCATAAGCTGCCGCAAGAGCAAGACTTTCATCAGCACCTGCTTTACCGCGCGCGATTTCGTATCCAAGCGTAATAAGCGTTCCGCGGATATATTTTGCTTTGTCACTTAACGTAAGCTCACACAGTTTAGAAAGCGCCATATTAACAAGCGTATTTTTATCCTGAAAATATTTTGTATGCAATTGAATTGTTGTTTTTATTTGAGCATATACTCTAGTATAATATGATGTCCATTCAAAAAACGCTTTACATTCAGCAATTGTTTCCGGCGGTGTTGACGCACCAGCAGTAATACCAAGCGCAGCAGCGTGTGCGGGGATTTTAGCGGCATGGAGTAAATTAAGACGGCTTTCAAGCTGTCTTGTATCAGCACAAAATTGGCGGCATTTTTCAACAAGTTCCCGCGTATTTGCGCTTGCTTTATCTCCAAGCACAATCATAACATCACTTTTTTTTGCAAGTGCTGCTGCATCAACATGAATACGGCGCTGTGCATCACAAAGGCTGTTATATATTTCGATTCTCTTTGACTTCCATCGCGCGGTAATTATCTGCGTTAACGTTTCAAAAAGTTCTTCGTTAAATGTTGTTTGTGCTATGATAAATATATCATCATGTAAATATTTGATTTTCGCAATGTCTTTTTTTGAATTAATGATAAGCGCTGTATCATTGCACCATCCATTGGAACCTATAACTTCCGCATGATCTTTATCACCAATAATGATAATGCTGCAGCCAGCTTCGTATTTTCTTTTGATCTGCTGATGAATGTGATGAACTTTTTTGCAGGTGCAGTCCTGGTAGTTTATAGAATTGTCTTTAAGCTGTTTAAAAAATGCGGCAGTTTCGCCGTGCGCTCGTATAACAACAATATCACGCGGCTCAAGGCCGCTGGGAAGAACCTCGGTAAAAACAGCGCCGCGCCGTTCAAGATCATCAATAACATCTTTGTTATGCAAAAGTTTTTTATACAGAATGATTCTGCCGCCGTCTTTTTTTGTTTCAAGAAGCCTGCGCACTGTACTGTATGCGCTCTTTGCGCCGCAACACATGCCGCAAGTCGCAGCAACACGGATCATAATGCACCTCGCACAAGATTAAGCTCGTCAATGCCGGAAAGCAGCAGCAACGGTGTATGGAGTAAAGCTTCTTCGGGACTGCCGAAAGCAGGCATGCTTTTAGGCAGTGTAAAAGGATATGACGCGGCAAGAAGTTCATATTCAGCATCATATACCGCACAGAGTTCAACAACAAACGAACAGTTATGCATCGCACAGGGTTTATTGCAGGGCGTTCCTGCGGGAAAATTCAAATACCGCGCGGATTCGCACTCGCAGACACGTGCTGTATGCACAAATGCTGTTTCTGTTGTTTCCGCGCAGTTAAGCCGGACACGCAGCATATAACTTTCGAATCCGGCCGTTTTTTCCAGTTTTTTCTGATCAGCACTGCTCACTTCCCAAATGACAAAAACCCAAAACGGATCACGAATCAATGCATCAATTGACGTTATGTTATACTGACGTGGAAGCGGGGCAGGTTCGGGGAGTTCAAGCTGCGTTTTTATCTTGAGGGGGAGGGGATCATGAAATTTGAGCGGTTCTTCAATAAATTCTTTTTGATAAAAACGCAGGCAGGGGGCAAACTCAACCAGCTCATCAATAATATTATTTCGGTCAAGTCCCGACGCAAGATCAATATTAAAACTCTGTGCAAGCTCGTAAAGCTCACCGGTTGTCAGCCCTTCAAGATAGGGATGACTCACTCTAATCTCATCCACAATGCCATCCCTCCACAACTCTTTTGAGCGCAGTTGAAGACGCATTGATGACTCCTTCGCTTACACAATACGCAAAGCGCATCCATCCTGGCGCTCCAAATCCGCTCCCTGGTACGGCAAGTATCAACTCCTGTTTAAGCGCGTCGGCAAAAGCAAGATCATCAGCGGATCCACGGCGTTCTGGAACACGGGCAAATAAATAGAACGCACCTTCCGGCTTGCTGTATGAAATGCCTGCCTCGTCAAGGACACGAATAAACGCCGCCCTGCGCCGCGCATAAACGCTCACATCAACCGTTGCTTCAGTAAGGCGGGCAACACAGCGCTGCATCAATGCCGGCGCGTTGACAAAACCAAGCGTCCGTGTCGCAAAAACAAGCGACTCAAGAAGCAGTTCGCTGTCATCAGCATCCGGCCTAACAGCAATAAATCCAATACGTTCGCCAGGCAGCGAGAGGCTTTTTGAGTATGAAGTAACAACCAGTGCATTACGGTACGCGGCAAATACTGAAGGTACAACCAGGCCGTCATAAACAACTTCGCGGTAGGGTTCGTCGGCGATGAGATACGGCAGATGCCCTGTTTTTTTCTCGTGAGCATACAGAACTGCGGCAAGATCGCGCAAAGACTCTGCTGAATAAAGCCGTCCGGTCGGGTTATGCGGAGAATTGATCAGCACAGCGGCAGTCTTTGGGGTAAGCGCCGCGGAGATTGCGCGGGGATCAAGACTAAAATCTTCGGCGCTGGGGACATCAATAAAGCGGCCGCCATGATGGGTGATATACCAGCGATATTCGGGAAAGTAGGGTGATGGAACAATGATCTCGTCATCAGGATTAAGAAGCGCCCTGAATACCACATTAAGTGCACCGGCGGCCCCGCACGACATAATTATATTTTGAGCGGGAACCTTCACGGACTGTTCACGGGAAGTCTTTTCAGCAAGTGCCGCACGAGTCGCGGCAAACCCTGCGTTAGGCATGTATCCGTGCATGCCGGGATTTCTTTCAGAAGCAAGTTCAATCAGCGTTCTACGAAATGATTCCGGCGGTTCAATATCTGGATTCCCCAGCGAAAAATCAAATACTTTGTCTGCACCGTGGAGCTTTTTAAGAACAAGCCCTTCCTCAAACATCTTTCGTATCATTGATGAAGATGAAAGCGCAGACCGCACCCTCTCTGAAACCGGCATATTTTTACTATACGTTAATCATTACTCACTGTCCACAGGATCAAGCAGGCTCATAACAGTTCGCGGTATCGGAAACAGGAAACAAGATGATCGTTAACAAGACCGGCTGCCTGCATAAACGCATAAATTATTACCGGGCCAACAAAACTCCAGCCGCGCTTTTTTAACTCTTTGGAGATGACTGTGGAAAGCGGCGTAGAGGCAGGCACTTCATCGGAACTTTTCCACCGGTTGATGATGGGACGGCCATCAGTAAACTGCCAAATCCATGACCCAAAAGAAACATGGCCTTCCATAAATTCAAGATAACCCTGAGCATTTTTGACGGCCGACTCTATTTTCAACCGGTTCCTGATAATTCGCTGGTCAGCAAGAAGCCGGTTAATATCTTGTGCGTCATAACGGGCAATTTTTTCTGCATCAAAATTATCAAATGCCGCGCGGTAACCTTCCCGGCGCTTTAAAATGGTAAGCCAGCATAGGCCTGCCTGCGCTCCGTCAAGAATAAGAAATTCAAAAAGTCTCTTGCTGTCAAAAAGCGGCACGCCCCATTCTTCATCATGATACCGGATGTATTTTTCGTCGCCGGCGCACCAGGGACAGCGGGTAATGATGCCGCTCATTGCGTGGCAAGTTCCTCTGCCGCCTGAAAAATCGTTGCAAGAAGAGGCGCTATTAAATCTTCATTGAGTGCGGCATAGGCAATACGAAGATAAATTCCTCCCAGCGCAACAGTACCAATGCCATGTTCTGCCAATAATTTTCGCCTGAGATCTTCGCTCTTGATGCCGTTGCAGGCAAAACTCATAAAATAGCCTGAATTAAAAGGAAGCGCTTTAAGGCAGTGATGATTATTGTGTTCTTCGACAAAGCGGCGTACTGCCTGATAGCGCCGTTTGAGAATTGCGCGGTAATGCGCTTTTTCCGCCGGTGTCTTTTCGCCGGCAAACGTTTTAAGAAGCAAAAATTGAGCAGGGGTATTTGAGCAGGAAACTGATGAACGTATAACACCCATAAGCTTTGAAATAAGCGCGTTAAAGCAGGCGCCATCCATTCCTTTTGAACCGAATGTTACCAGCGCCACACGAAGCCCCCAAACATAATCTTCTTTAGTAGGGCCATCGGCTTTTACGGCAAGAATCCGTTCATGAAGGCCGCTAAGCCGGCAAAAGATCGATTCTGGAGCGATGGTATCTTCGTACACAAGCCCGTAATAGGCGTCGTCGCAGATAACAAGCACGTCAGCGCCCTTTTCAGCAGCATCCTTAAGGCAGTCACAGAGCACATCTTCTTCCATTCTGGTAGGTGAATATCCCGCCGGATTGTTAGGGAAATTCAAAATAAGACGTACCGCGCCTGTTTTTGCTTCTTGATTAATAGCCGCACAGATCGCATCAAGGTCAAGGCCGGTATCATTCAAAAAGCGCACGCTGCATAGCACCGCTTCCCGCCGTTCCTCAAAAATTAGATTGTAATTATCCCAGCACGGATCGTTCATAATAAGCCGCTGGCCTTTATTAAGAAAAAGATCGGCAATGTATGAAATCCCCGCGGTAATACCGGGCACAACAACAGGAAGCGATATACACTCTCGCCGCAGTGACGGATTTTTTTCCAAAAGAAGTTTCTGCCAAAGTTCACGCACTTCTTCAATACCGGCAGTCGGCGCGTAGGCAACAGTTTCAGCCTCGGAAAGATACGGAAGATTTTCACTGAGTGCGGAGAGTATCATCGGCTTTCCCTGATGAAACGCCATACCGATGGTCGCGTTTGCCGCCCACGCGGATTTTTTCGCCTCGGCAGACTGTGCAATTATCCCTTTGGGGAAATAAATTCTTCGCCCAAAATCAGAAAGAAGCCGTCCGGCGATACAGTCGTCGAGGATTTTATTCAAGTCGTACGCAAGCTGATTCATGCCCCTACCATATCAAATTTACCATCCTTCGGCAAGCTCCCGCGCTGCGCTAAGCTTACAATCCTGCTTCAGCACTCTTCTCTGTTTGCTGCTATCTCACTGTCACCTACAGGATGCTTGACCTTTTCCAATTCCTCTGATAGAGTCCTTAAATCATGGGTTTTGAAAAGGCTTTTACGGTAGATTTCTCTTTAGGCGCTCTTGATGGCGGCCTATATGCCGGCACTTCTTTCATGCTCTTCCCCCCCCCTCCCCCCAACCAAGAAAATCTAATATGTGATAAAACACCTTGTTTAAGCCTTCTATACACTCTGTTTTTGAGTCTTTGCGTTATTTTAAGACACAATGCTTTACAAACAGTGTGCCGAAACAGTTTTTAGCAAAATATATAATCTCTATTCATGCATGTATCCCCTTAGGCAGGATGAGGTTCGTGCTGAGCGCGGATACGGTAACCAGTCGCGTTAAACCAAGCAGTTAAAAGAGCCTTGCAAAAGCGTTTTGCAAGGCTCTTTTTTCATCAGCGGAGGAGAGCTTGCTGCTTCCTTCGTAAGTTCCGGAGCGATTATCGTGCGTAAGCGGTTACTGTTTGATACACAATGTAGCTTTTTCTTAGATAGTCGATTGATTTTCCCGCGCGCGCCGAAGCCGCAACGAGTCCATGAAATGTACTCGCTCCCAGCGGAATGCCGCAGATGATGGTATAGGAAGCAATCTCTCTGCCGCCTGAGTTTTTTACAACTTTCTCCAAAGCGGCGGCGGTTCCATTTTCCATTACCGGAGTGTTCCACGTTACTGTCGCGCAGCTCGCGAACAGCAGGCCAACCACCATAGTTGTGACACTCAAAATCATAATTCTTTTTTTTGCCATTTTTTACTCCTAATTGTGCATGGCACACAACTTTTATATCGCTTCTTCATACGAAAAAGCTCCAAACACTGAATTTTTTTCCAGTGGTATTGGCGTATTCATCTAAACTGCGTCAAGCCCGCAAATAAGTTTCTAAAAAGGTGTCATTACTACCATTAAATGTCAAGAGGGACAGAGAAGGCGTTTTTAGAATTACGATTTTGGCCGAAAGCACATGTTCTCTCGCTCGCTTAAAGACAAGAAAGCTGATTTTTTGGCAGCCCTCTGTCCAATAAGCTCCTCAAAGAGGTATTAGTGTTCTGTAATTTAGGCTGTTTTCGCACCCTATGCTGGGTGGCCTAGTTATTTGAATAGGTTCTTAAATGGCGTTATAAATACCGTCTTTTGATTCGTTGATTATACTGATGATGTGAACAAAATGAACTGCGAGGCAGTCGAAAATCGCAGGCACGCCGGCCTTCATCTGCAAAACATTAGGAAACGGCGCGGGTTTACCCAAAAAGAACTGGCCGATAAAGTTGGACTTACCCGCGAAGCTATCGCTTCGTATGAATCTGGCAGGTCTCATATTCTTGATACGATGCTGGTTGATCTTTCCAGCGTATTGCGGGTAAGCGCCGATGAAATTCTCGGCCTAAAACGCACGGAAAACACCGAAACCGCGATAAACAGGCGCTGGGCAAAACGCATTGCCATTCTTGATTCTCTGCCGGAATCTGTCCGCAAACATATCCTGCGCACCCTGGACGACCTTATCAAAGCAAACACTAGTCTTACGATTTTTGATGACTCTTAGGTGCAGACAAAAAAGTTTGTTTTATAGCCATGCAATATCAGCCTTCTTTCTGGGAACGGTTCGCATATATTTGACCTCGGAATAGCCGATTGCAAGCCCTGTAACCACCACTTCTTTTTTTGCAAGACCAAGCTTGTTTCTGATTCTTGTATTCATTTTTACCGCACGGGTAAACAGACCGGCATACAAGGTGCCAAGTCCCAGAGCCTCTGCCATCAATTCCATACTCATAGCTGCAAGGGACGCATCTACAGTGTCTTTCGATACAATGAGAATTATCACCGGCGCTCCGTGGAAAAAGAATCCTGGTTCCAGCTTGTGTCTACTCAAGTCAAACGGCAGCTTTACAAACTTGCCCACAACTCCGGCTAAACGTTTCAGTTTCCCGAATGTTTTTAGACCTTCCGCTTCAAGCAGCTGGATTGATTTTTCCACAACGATATACCGCACCTTTTGCTTATTAACACCAGTGGGCGTCCACCGTCCTGCATCAATGATTTTTTCGATTACAGTCCTTTCGACAGGTTTATCCAGATAGTGCCTAATCGTCCGTCTGAATTGTATAGTATTGAGCAAAACATCGTTGTCGATACCAAAGCCCGTTTTATCATAGGCTTTGACCTCGCTCATGTCATATCCGCTTATCGTAACGGCGGCCACGGGGCATAGAGCGGTGCAATGGCCGCATAAGAGACAGGTATCAGACAACAGGGCGGCTTTCCCATCCCGCAGTTCTAATACATGATGAGGACAGTCCTTGCAGCATAGCCCACAGCCGACACATTTTCCCTTGTCAATGATGACTTGATACTGGTTTTCCATAAATTAATCTCCTTTACAATCGATTATAGTCAGCGGCGGACATCCTGCATGCATCAGCTTGAGGAGTTTTCATCACGTTAGTTGTTATTGGTTTGAGCAGAGCGCCGCCTTCATTTTCGCGGCATATTCGGTGAGTGAAGCGGCGGACTGTGCGCCATGCTGGGCAATGATGTTGACAATGGCGCTTCCAACAATGACCCCTCGGGCAACGCGGGAGATTACTGCCGCCTGCTCTGGCGTATTGATGCCAAAACCAACAACGCACGGTGTTTTCGTGTGTTTTCGCGCTGCTGTGATAATACTTTCAAGATCTGTTTTGATTTCGCTTCGTATGCCTGTTACCCCAAGCGATGAAACGATATAAAGAAAGCCGTCCGATTGGGCTGCAATGGCGGCAATGCGGTCTTCCGAGGTTGGAGCAACAAGCGAGATAAGTGCGATGCTGTGCGTCTGCGCCACGCTGCGAACCTCCGCCTGCTCTTCAAAAGGCAGATCTGGAATAATAATGCCGTCAACTCCTGCCGCTTGGCACCGGGAAAAAAAAGCATCGCAGCCATAACGGAATACCGGATTAAAATATGTTAAAAAAACAAGCGGGATTTCGGTTTTAAGCCGGAGGCGTTCAACAAGAGCAAAGATTTTTTCGACAGTAACTCCGGCAGAAAGCGCACGGACATTTGCCGCTTGAATTACCGGACCTTCGGCAATTGGATCAGAAAATGGAATCCCAAGCTCAATAAGATCAGCCCCTCCTTTTTCAAGGGCGAGTACAAACTCTTCACTCGCTTCAAGTGAGGGATCTCCTGCGGTAATAAACCCGATAAACACTTTGTCCTGCGTAAAAGCACGTTCAATTCTTTTCATAAAATCCTGAATAACACTAACATTATTCCCCTTTGTCTGTCTACTGCGCCATAAATCACTGAATTTCTTGACACCGGCAGAGTTTTCCGCCACATTGGGCTTATCCATTCCCATTGCCGGAGTGTCCTATATGTCGTGAATACGAACAGCCACTTGACAATTTTGCGGCGGCCAGTTATGAATAGGGTAGGTCCCCTTCGTCTAGTGGTCAGGACACCGGGTTTTCATCCCGGCAACACGGGTTCGACTCCCGTAGGGGATGTAGTGGTTGAGGCTGTCTTACATCAGGATCAGACAGGATTGCATGTGCTTGATGCGACTTGCTGCACAAAGCGCAGCGGTTGCCAGAGATGCGTTTTGGGGCCGCTCAGTTATTTAGGGGTGTGGACATGCCGATAATTAGTCAAAATGGCCCAAAAAGTTGACCTTTATACGCTTCTCAAAACATTCTCGCAAAAAAGCTACTCAGCTGTTATTTCTACTGAAACTTTTATCCGGTTTATGGAAAGAAATGTGCAGCGTGAGAATGCTGCGGCATTGCATATAGATGACTGGAAGATGGATACGCGCGGGAAGATACTCCGTGCATTGAACGACCTTGTTGTACAAAACAAAGTAACTGTCGAAGGCACAGCCGCAGGGCAAACAATCACTCTTAATTCTTTTTATCATGATGTTGTCGCCCACTACTATCAGGCGACAGACGGGGCAGCGAGCCCTTTCCCAAGCGAAGAATCGCTGCGCATTAAAATACCTCCTACACAGGTAAAAACAATTCCTGTGGAATCGGGACTAATCAATTATCTGCATGAAAACCATGATAATCCAAATCGTATTGTGCGTCTTTTATTTCCTGAAGGCTATGGAAGCGGGCTTACGCTTGAAGCACATTATCCGCGGAAACTGCTTGAATACGCAATTATGAAGATTGAGCATCATCTGCACAACCGCAGCGAAATGGAATACTTTATGCAAAAGCTGATGATTCGTTTTCGCGGACAGGAGATACGTGTCCGCAATTTTATTGATCTGCTTATGACACGTCCCAAAGAATGTATTAGCCACATTGAAGAATCAAGCGAATTTGTCTATACGATATGGCTTTTTTTGTGTCCGCTTATCAAAAAGCACATTGAAGAAATTGTTAATCGGACAAACGACCGGACACCGGCGTTTGTTGCGCTGGTGCAGGCGTCAATAGTTGTTCTTACGATAAATAATTTTTATCAAATCATTGCCATCAATAAGCGGAATACAGAAATGGCGCTGGGGACGATATATGAACTGATGCTTGAGCCGCCTTTTATTTTTACGATTGCTGATATGCTGCAATTCAAGGGGCCAGCCGGTACGCTGCTTACAGAACGATATACTCAGCTTGAACTTGAAAATTTTCTCAAAGAAAAAATGGCCATTGACGATGAGGGAAAATATCCTGAACTAACACGTTTCAAAACACGTGAGGGACTTGAACTGTTCGTGCGAAAAGAAAAAATATGGCCGCTGTGCATCAAACTTCTTGCTGAAGTGCAGCCGCAGATTAAAAATGAAATTATCCAGCGCTGGATGAAAACCCTGCGGGAATTTGGGCGCGACCCGGCAATGGACAGTGACAGTGCATTTGAAGATCTTATTGAAAAATCCTGCAATCTTTTTTCGCCGCAGCTTTTACTGATAACTCAGGATAAACGGCTTGCATTGCTTCAGGATGAACTTTTGAATGCGGGGAATCTTCCCAAAGACACGCGGCTTTTTGATATTGACCGCCCGATACCATTGCGTACGCTTTTGGGACTGCGCAGGGGGGATATTATCCGTAATTGCAAACTTACGCTGCCATTCTGGTATTCAATAGGTTTTATTGTTAAAATCGCGGGAATTTTCCGGGGGACAAAAAATAAAAGCGCGAATTCTGCCGCGAACGGAAAAAAATCTGGTGGCGGGGGGGGTATCAGCGCATCACTCCATGCGAGTGCGGAAAAGCTTGCCAAAATCTTGGTGCCGGAAGATAAAGATATAGACGGCTATCTTGAAAGCGTACGCGACCGCTGGAATCAATTGCTTGACAAGACTGCTCAGAAAAAACTTACTGATGATGTACATGCCGTTGCCAAAGCGCATTTGAATCAGGTACTTAAATTTCAAAAACCCAATAGTTTTGATAATCAGATGCTTGATGAAAATGCTGATCGTATTATCAAAATGAATGCTGCGCTTGACAGGATTAATAATAAAAATGCGCTGCGTTTATATATAAAGATATATATTACCAAACTTCTTCTTGCAAAAAAATAACATGGCGGCTTCTCCGGTTTCTGCGCGCATTGAAAAAACGCTTTCCATCCTGCTGAACGGGACATTACGGGGTAAGGCCATACTCGCAGCCGTGTCTGGAGGACCTGATTCCGTCGCATTGCTCTACGCATTGAACCGGCTGCGTGAACAACATCCCTTTGAACTTCACTGCGCGCATGTTCAGCATAACCTTCGCGGGGAAGAAAGCCTTGCTGATGAACATTTGACACGCTATCTTTGCGCCCGTTGGGGGATACCCTGTACAGTATCTATTGTTGAAGAAGGCGCTATTTTGCACGCCGCAAAAGAATGTAAAGTGGGATTGGAGGCTGCGGCACGCATGTACCGGCATAAGCTGCTTCGGGAAGAGGCGCGCCGGCTTGATCATGCAGTAATCATGCTGGGGCACACGCGCGATGATCTTCTTGAGACCGTGCTGATGCGTGTGCTGCGCGGCGCCGGGCCGGCTGGACTTGCTGGAATACGGAGCCGGCGGGGGCGGCTTGTCAGGCCGCTGCTTGAGTTTCGCAAAGCAGAACTGTGCGCGTATCTTGCCGAACACAACATTCCTTACCGGTTTGATTCTAGTAACGCCAGTGATGCTATTCTGCGAGGACGGCTGCGCAACAGGCTTATTCCTGTTCTGCAGAAATATTTTGATGGTTGGGAGACAGGCATTATTCAGCTTGCCAAAACGCAGACCCTTCTTGCCAAAGATAGCGCACGGCGGACGGCACGGCTCTACCGGCGTTATGTGGTGCAGGAACACGGTGCGGTGCACATCCGGAATTTTTTCCGGATGCCGGCGTTGATGCGGGAAGAGCTTGTTTTTTATGCAGCGAATCAGCTTAAGCGCGGACGAACTGGCGCAAACGATCTTGAAGCCGACATGCCTGAACGGAAAAGCGGGCCGCCACGCCGGAAAACTGTCCGCCGTTTTGCCAGCGGAGAGCTTCGTTCTGTAACACTGGGAGATACAGAATTTCATGCTAAGGATTGCTGTGTATGCGGAATGCAGCGAAAGTCTCCGTATTGGGAAAAAGGATTTTCGCTGAATATTACCGGTGAAGGAAGCTATAAAGTTGAAGGACTTTCTTTTGAATGTGTAAAATGTCCTGATGGCAGTTTTCAGATTATTGTTCACAAGACATAGAGCGCCTGCCCTTAGATTTGCCCGCGCGAATTTCCACGCTCTTCACGCCATCCCGCGAAGGCGCGCGAGCTGGCGATCGCGTCTCCCCAGATTTCTGGGGGGGGGGGGGGGCTGCTTGCAGATCAGAAACACGAAGCCCGGTATAACACGCAAAGAGAAACGCCCGCTGTATTTCCGCGCCGCCGCCTTCAAAACAGGCATTAAACTTTTTAAGATGATATAAAAAACTTTGCATAACACTTGGATTTGAATAATCTTTTCCGCACTCTTGCAGATATGTTATGAATTTTTTTGCCTAAAACAGGGTCTTGAATATTCCATGCCTCCGCCTGTTATGTGCAGTTTGCGCCACTTATATTATATTTACCCGCTAATTGTCCACAAGCGGCTTTTATATTCCTTCCATGCGATACCCTTATATTCACTTCAAGCCCTAAATCCTCCAATTTGTTTTTAAATTTTATTATTTCGTTTTTATTTATCTTTTTCAAAATACCTTTATTTGTTTCATTATATTCAAGCAAATTTATCATCACGTTTTCATGCTTAAACCATTCAACCAATTGTTTTATGTCAGAATAATTATTGTTTATTCCCGGCAATACCAAATAGGCTATGCTCACCTTCCTGTTGTGCCTTTGAGAATATGATAGCGCCGCCTTAACCGTTTCCTCAATATCATTTCCGGCCATTCCGGGAATAATATAATCCCTCGTTTTTTGAGTGGCGGCGTGTAATGACAATACCAACTGAATTTTTATATGTTCCTCCCGCAATTTTTTTAATTGCATTACCGGCCCTACTGTTGATACGGTTATGCCGTCCGTGGGAAAATCAAGTCCGTCCCTGTCCCGTAAAATATGAATCGCCTTTATCAATGCATCGTAATTATACAATGGTTCTCCGATGCCCATAAATACAATCCTGTTTATTTTGTTTTTTAGAAAAACAATCTGCTGAACTATTTCAGAAGCGGTTAAATTTCTTGTCAGTCCGTTCCTGCCAGATTCACAAAAAATACATTGAACCGGGCAGCCAACCTGGGTGCTTACACAGGCGGTCATTCCTGTTCTCCGTTTTATACAAACAGTTTCTATGTATTTATTGTCTGTTAATTCATACAGATATTTTTCCGTATCCGTATCTTTTAACATATCCTTTATCCATATTGTATGGACTTTTTTATGGGATGTATTTTTATATAAAAATGAATACAGTGTCTTTGAGTCATATTCCCCTAAAACACTGGTAATTTCATCACGGGTGAATCCAAAAGGATCGCCAATAATACTAACAAGGGAATAATTCCCCTGCAAATTTTTCATAATTAACCCCCGAAGAAGATAAACACACCTTTCCCATCAATGGAAACTCCGATTGAGACTTTGAGAAAAGTTTATTGATTAACTATAAAAAATTGTACTTCATGTCATTTTTATTATATTATACCCATTATCTTCTGTCCATAGTATTTTGTGATGAATTTTTAAAAACCTTTAGGCGCAAATTGCAAGTAGCTGAAAATAATTGCATTCATTAGGTAGACGGATGCGCCCAAAATGTGGGAGCCGTCCTAACGAAGAGCGGCATCAAAATCGGCAATAAGATCCGCTACAGATTCAAGTCCAACTGATACCCGTATAAGCGACGCGGTAATGCCAAGGCGATCCCGTTCTACAGACGGCATACCCGCATGACTCATGCGGACAGGATACGAGACAATGGTCTCAACACCGCCAAGGCTCACTGCGGGAACTGCCAAGGAAATGCCCGCGAGAAATTGCAGTGCCGCTTCTTCTGTTTTGGTTTTAAATGAAAGCACCGCGCCAGCTCCTTGCGCCTGCTGTGCATGAAGCTCCGCATCTTTGTGACTGGGCAACCCCGGGTAATAGACCGTCTCGACGGCCGGATGGCAGGCAAGCCAAGCGGCAATATCCGTGGCGCTTCGTTCGGCGGCCTCAAGCCGCACTTTAAGCGTCTTTATGCCCCTAAGTACAAGAAAAACATCCCAAGGCCCTGGAACAGCACCAAACCCGTTCTGTACTGCATAGATACGCGCTCCCAGCTCTTCTGTCCGGGCAACGGCAAGACCGGATAGCACATCACTGTGGCCGCCAAGAAATTTCGTAGCGGAATGAACCACAATGTCTGCCCCAAATTCAAGCGGCCGCTGGAGAAACGGCGTCATGAACGTATTATCAACTATTACAATGAGTCCAGCCTCCCGCCCAAAATCACAGGCAGCTTTTAGGTTGGTAATTTTAAGAAGAGGATTTGAGGGAGTTTCCAAGAACAGTGCTTTTGTCGAAGGCCGCAGCGCTTTTTTAAGCTGAGCGCTATCGGCGGCATCACATGACGTATGCTCAAGCCCCCAACGCTGATAAAACGATGTAAGAATACGATAGCTGCCTCCATAGATGTCTTCGGCGGTAATGATATGGTCTCCTGCTTTGAAAATCCCCAGTACCGAGGCTATAGCCGCCATACCGCTGCTGAAAGCAAAACCGCGAACGCCGCCTTCAAGCCGTGCGATAGTCTCTTCAAGCGCTTTGCGAGTTGGATTGCCGGAGCGAGTGTAATCAAACTCCTGACCTGCTTTGATATTCTTTTGTGCAAACGTAGAAGTTTGAAAAACAGGAACGCCCAACGCGCCTGTAGTTCCCTCGTATTCGTGTCCGGTATGAATTAAAAGTGTCGTAAAATCCATCGTCTCTCCTCCCTCCTGATTGACGCAGGAAAGTCTTTCTAAACACCTTAGCAGAGCGAATCTTTTTTATGAACCCCTTTAACAAAAGTGAAATTCTGGTATTGTATGGCTCAGGAAAGGCATTTTGAAAATCAAAAGCGCTTTTCTAAAAAGAAGTTGAAAGAAGGTTGTGCGTGAAGATTATTTTTGCAGGAAGTCCGGCTATTGCTGTCCGTTCCCTTGAAGCGCTCGTCCGCCTTCAGATTTCCCGGGGAATCTGCGAACTATGCGGCGTGCTCACCAATCCAGATGCCGCCCGGGGACGAAGCGGAACACCCCGGCCAACAGACATTACCTGTGCCGCAGAACAGCTTTCCCAAGAGCTTGTTCAAGCAGGTTTTGCCGTGCCGCGCATCCTTAAATTTCCCCGGCTTGACCACACGGCTGTCACCGAAACAGCCTCCCTCAAGGCCGATCTTCTTGTGTCGTTTGCCTACGGACATATTTTCCCCCAAGAATTCCTCGCATTGTTCCCGCTGGGAGCCATCAACATTCATCCATCGCTTCTTCCTGCCTATCGGGGCGCGTCGCCTCTTCAGCAGGCGCTCCTTGACCGTGTGCACGAAACCGGCGTAACGATTCAGCGTCTTGCCGAAAAACTTGATGCGGGAGCTGTTCTCGCACAAGAAATCCTTGCGCTTAACGGACGCGAAACTTCGCTGCTTTTGTCTGACCGCGCCTCTGAACTTGCTGCCGGCATGCTGGGCGGCATTGTAGAGCAGATTGCCGCGAGAACGGTATCTGAATGTGTTCAGGACGAACAGAAGGCGACATATTGCCGGCAATTCTGCAAGGCAGACGGCGAAATCGATTGGCGGCGGAGCGCCGGAGAAATTGATGCGCAGATTCGCGCTTTTACGCCCTGGCCGCTTTCGTGGACGCGCTGTAACGGACAGGAACTCTATATACGCGCAGGGAGTCCGTATGATATAGTATGCACGAAAGGAATTCCAGGAACGGTACTTGGTATTGATAAATACGCCGGTCTTTTGATACAGACAGGAGACGGTGTGTTTGCCGCAACGCGCCTCCAATGGACAGCTCGTAAAGAGCTTGATTGGAAGGACTTTATCAATGGAGCGAGGCAGCTTACCGGCGCTGTTTTAGGATAGTGATATGGAAACACATTTTTTTAAGGAAGATACGCTCAATGACGGTAAAACACCGGTGCTTTCATTAAAGCCGCAGGTTTTCTTCGCCCTCTGTGCAGCATTGCTGCTCTTTGCTGTCCTTGTTGCGATAGCGGTATTTTTTTTGCGGGTGCGTGGCGCGGAAGAGGTAATGGTACCCGATGTACAGGGCAAAGACATTATTCCGGCGCTGCTTGAACTCCAAAACAAAGAACTTGACGCCCGTATTCAGCTTCGCTATTCGCCGGTTGACCGGGGCGGCATCATTGAGCAAGACCCGCGGCCGGGCACTATTGTCAAAGCAGGAAGAAAAATACGTCTTGTAATCAGCCAAGGCGCCCTTTTGAGTAACGTAGGGAACTATATGGGCAGAAAAGTTGATGATGTCCGCAGCGAACTTAAAACACTTTTTGGTGCTGCGACAACGCCGCTCATCACGATAAAAGACCCCATACTCTATCAATATTCCCTGGAGCCTGTGGGTACGATACTTGAGCAGGATCCGCTGCCCGGTACAGGGATTTCTGCGCCGCTCGAACTTAATCTTGTCGTAAGCAGAGGTGAAGAAGCGTTAAGCACTAAAATGCCCAGCCTTACCGGTAAAAAAGTTGACGGAGCACTTGATGCCATTTCGAAGGCAGGGATACGCTGGGTGTTCACAACTCAGCCTGGAGAAAACGGCGAAACAGCTGGGACGATTGTTGCCCAGGAACCGGCAAGTGGAAATGTGCTGACGACGAACCAGGTGGCAACACTGACTGTTGTTGAACCGCGCCCGGCTGATATTAAGGATAATGAAACCGCCGGCCTCTTTCGCCTGCAGCTCAGCGAAAATCCATATCCTATGCAAACAACACTTGAAGCGATATTCCCCGACGGTGAGCGCAAAACACTTGTCAATATGGGGCATTATGGCGGAGAATTTACCTATCCTTATTTAGTACCCAAAGGGACTATTTTTGTAGTATCTTTATTAAAGAGAGAGATTCACAGGGAGACAGTTCAATGAAAAGGCTTCTTATTCAACGTTTAATCGTGCTCTGTCTGGTGGTGCTGGTGTGCAGCGGATGTCCTGTCATGGAGGCTGCCCCTACAATTCCTGCTTCGGGAATTGTTAGGCTTGATACACCCATCGCGCAGCTTAATTACGAAGTTAAAAAAATCCACATCTATACACGGCACGGCGATCCCATAACAAGCATTGTTCCCGAGGTGATCTATCTGCCAGCTCCCGTTCCGACACCAGGCAATCCTGCGCCTATGCCGCTTGTTGATTATATCAATTGGAAGCTTGATATAAATGCACCTGCGGGGTCATTTATAACACTGTGGGTTGAGTTTCTTGATCCATTAACACAGACGGTATATTTTGGGCAGGCGCAAGGCGATATTCTTACGCCGGGCAATTTATACGAATGGAAAATCACTGGCCTTTACGTCCCTATTTTTTCTCAAAAAGAATTGGCGCTTATTGGAAAAGATCTGCGGTTCCTGGCATCGGGAAAATATGTGCTTGTCTCTGATATTCAGCTAACGAATACCTGGACTCCTATTTGTAATACGCTGCCTGCATTTACAGGCACCTTTGACGGCAATGAACGGACAATCAGCGGCCTTAAATTCAATGCTGATGACAGCATATATGTCGGACTTTTTGGCCGCGCTGATAATGCATCTTTCAAAAATTTGTCCATTGTTTTGGATGGGGCTTTGCAGAATCTTGGTGCGCCGCATACACAGCACTATGGCGGTCTTGTAGGGTACGCATTGGACACTGAAATTACCCGGGTAAGTGTGATGCATGACTCGCAGGGCGGCAATACGCCGCTGCACATTGCAAAAAGCGGCGGCACTGAATTCAATATTGGCGGTATTGTAGGCAGTTTAGCCGGTACAGTATCGAAAATTACGCAGTCTTCATTCCATGCGCCGTTATCAATTACCATTGTATTTGATTCGTCGCAGCTTCTTATCGATGCCGGCGGCGTCGTGGGCAAGGCAGGGGGCCGCACTCTATCAGGAAGTACTGCGGGCGACATCGTTGTTTTTTCGATGATGCAATGCTACGCCGCTTACGATATTGGTGTCTCTGTTTTTGGGATGCCGCCTTCAACTGATGTGTGCACGGTACGTGTTGGAGGTCTTGTTGGAGGGGCAACAAACCAGACTTCACGGTCTTCTGTCCGCATCGAAGAATCGTATTTTGGTGGAAACATCAGCGTACAAAGTGCTGGAATAGGAGCGGTAGGCGGTATTTTTGGCGGGGGTGCCAGTGCTCTCAGTGCAACAAATTCAATTCTTACGATATTAAGATCGGTATCATTCGCTAATATGGTAGATGTTGCATTTGGCACTTCTACTAATGTTTGTGGTGTTGACAGAATAGCAGGCCAGCTTATCACTACACCTGCGCTGCCTGGCGTAACGAATCGCAATTTTGCACTTGTTCCTGTAAGCTATAATGGAATAGTACCGCCTGGTACTATTCCAACCCCAACCGGCGGTCTTGAGTACGGCAGCGGCAGTGATCAAGACAGAGCAATGGTAACAGGCGTATGGTTTAGCAATCAGGGAATGTATGGCGGTCTTGATTGGGACTTTAACAGTGTTTGGGTATGGGACGGCACCAAAGGCAGGCCGGTTTTTCAGTGGCAGTAACGGTATTACAATCCTGTGGGA
>JAITHM010000017.1 GCA_031279965.1 Spirochaetaceae bacterium | reverse complement strand
ATTTCGCGCAGGTCGATCATGCTCATGCGGGTCAGTTCGTTAATCGAAAGGCGCGTTACCCCGCCGTCATCTCCGCGCGGCTCCGGCCTGCCGTAAAGGTCTGGCATTGACGAGAGCTTCGGCAGTTCCGGCAGCGGCCCCTGCGCGTAGCTTACGCTGTTGAGATTGAAGCCCGAACTCATGCCGGCCTGGTTTATGCCGCTGGCATAGGCGTTGTTGTTGTACGCGCCGCCGCCGCCGTAATGGCCGCCGCCGCCTTGCCTCTCGTAGCCGCCGCCTCCGCGCCTGGACTGGTGTCCGCCTCTTTGCTGCCTGTCGCCGTCATCGTAACTGGAGCGCTCGCGCGTCTGGCGCGGCCGGGGACGAACGACGACACGGCTCTGGTGCCGCTCTCCATCAAAAGTACCGCTTTCGGTTCCGGGCGCGGCGGCGCCTTCTCCCGCGTCGGATTCTTCGCCTTGCATTGCCTGTTCTTCCTGACCAGCCTCATCACCATTTTCAAACAGGGGCTGTTCTGTTTCTTCGCCTGTTTCACCTTCAATGACTGTTTTACGGCTCTTTTTCACATATGCCATACCATTACTCCAAAATGAGTTTTTTAATTCCGTCCATTCATCGCATAGATTATTTGGGGATTATTACCTGAATGATTCATACTATCAACACTGCATTTTTTTGTCCACTACCTATTCACGCATCGCCGGTAAGTCCGAATTTGGAAGTGCCGTGCTTCGCTTTGCTTGTGCTTGCTTTATTTAAACAGGGGGTGTATACTGATTCTTGCCTGTTTTTTAGAGAAAATGGGCGAAGGATTTTGGTGATGGGTAATAAACTCTATGTTGGTAATTTGTCCTGGAATACTACGGAAGATAGTTTACGGAACTATTTTTCAAGTTTTGGGACGGTGGTTTCAGCGCGTGTTGTGGCTGATCGTGAAAGCGGGAGGTCGAAAGGTTTTGGCTTTGTAGAAATGAGTTCAAATTCTGAGGCAGCAGCAGCAATTGAAGGGACAAACGGAAAAGATCTTGACGGCCGTCCCCTCCGTGTAAACGAAGCGCAAGACAAACCACGCCGCGAACGAAGCGATTACAACAACTGGTAACAGCTACGTTTGCTTTTTAGGTGCTGCAGCGGATGCAAGGAGTTTTGAGTCTACCGTATTCAAAATAGGTAGTAATCGTTCACGGTCGATTAAATCAATAAGCCGTGCTTCGGTAAATCGCTTTGCGTCGTCGCTGTATGTGCCTACTCCAGCACAAATCCCTTTATCGGCTTTGGCTTCTTTCAAATGTGAGTGAAAATCGCGCACGACAAGTTCGCCTATCATACCTTGGGTCCGAATGAATCGGAACATAACAATATTCGACCACTTGGGAGTATCAATTTCGGCAGTAATGTCCGTCCAATCGTTTCCAGTCATCTGCGTCTTGGTGATGGTTACTCGTGCCTTGCTAAAGTAGGTCATCACGATTTTTCGACATAACGCAATGAACTCAGCAGAGGGGCCCATTGAAAATACCTGCAAATTTTTACTTGCGCTCAATTCACGATTTTGTTCAATAAGTTCATCAATATCTTTGTATGATTCACGAAGAGTTTTGACACGCTGAAGATACGCCATCGCTGTCGTAATATCCTGTGTTCTAAGGTAGGTGAGGGCAAGCTCGTAATTCAGGGCAACTTCAATATCTTCTTTTATATTTGCATGTTTCAGGCCGATTTCAAAATCCGCAATTGCCGCCTGGTCCTGATGCCCCCCTGCCTGAATCAAACCGGAAGCAAGGCATGCCTGCGCTCCCCAAACCTCATCTGCCCTAAGATGGGAATAGATCCGCAGTGCCTGATCTTTTTGCCCTACCTCTGCATAACATTCCGCAAGGGTAAAAAGCGACTCTTTGTCGTCGGGAGCGGCATCTATTGCTTTGCGGATATAATTCATCGCTTCCTTTGGCCGCCTTAGCCTGAACAGCGCATGCCCCAGCGTACGTAATGCCGGCGGGTCTTCGGGCGTTCGTGAAATCGTCTGCTGAAGCATCTGCACGGCCTTTTCATAATTGCCTCTTTGGAATTCAAGCGCCCCCATTTGAAAATTCACCGCGGCATTGTTCTGATCAAACGCACGGGCAACAACAAGAAATTTATAGGCCGCCTCCATGTTATTAAGTTTTGTTGCGGTAATTGCCGCACGAAGGTTAATTTTTATTTGGTCAAGCTCACCGTCAACATTGGGCATTTCAGCAAGCATTTCATAGGTTTGATACGCTTTATCCCAGTCTTCAGCATCAAAATAGACATCAGCAAGATAATTTAGCGCAACAGCGTCACGCGGATTTTGCGCAAGGCGCTTGTTTGCTTCGCGTATTGCCTCGTCTTTCGATTTTGATTTTTTAATTCCCCGTTTAGTGCCGCCGCGTTTATAGCCGACTACCAAAAAGGCCACAATAACCGCAATAGCAATAACCAGCACAATAACAAGAAGTATAAGGATAGCAAGAGTCATAATGCTATTATAGGCGAACAGATGCGTCTTGACAAGGCTGAAGACGCATATTAAACTTACGCCTTCATGGCGGATTTAGGAATACTTGAATTACTCATTGCGTGTTTTTTGTTCATGCCGCTGTGCAAACCGTACTTTAAGTCACTTGCCAAAATAGATGGTTTTATTTGGCTTCCGCCACTTGCCCTATTTTGTTCGTTGGCACTGTTTCCCGCCTACGGCTTCAGGCCGGAGTGCATCCCGCTTGCCATCTACGCTTTTATCAACAATTGCCTTTCTTCACGTTCTTTTTTTGCGTCGCTTACCAAGTTACGTTATACAGATGATGAACGCGGGCCGCTTTATTCTATTTTGATGCTTGTATTTCTCGTCGGTACAGTCTTTATTGCCATACGTTTTTTACCGCTGACTGACGGCAAAAATCTAACGGCATCACAAACCATTACCGTACGTGATACATTAAGAAACAATGAATACTATATCAATATATATGATACCTCAGTTGCTGCTGCGTCAAAACCGGTGATACTTGCCATACCGCCGCTGGCAGGTTCAGCATCGATTATCGATCAAATGTGCACAGAGCTTGCAAAGGAAAAAGTAACCGTTGTAAGTTTTTCCCGGAAAGGCTTTGATATACCGGCGTTTAACGGCGAAGACGGCATAGTTCTTCCGGAAAGCAGAGTTGTAAAAAATTTTCTTGCGTCTTTATGGAATGGCACTCAAAAAGAACGCGAAAATAACGCAGGCCGCCTGCTGGAAAATGAACGGATAAAAGACCTGGAATTCGTACTTCCCTTTGTAATAACAAATTATAAACCGAACGCCGTGTATATCATCGCGTGGGGGACGGGGGCTTCGGCGCTTATCGAACTTTTCACCTCGGAAAATGTGCACGGTGGTTTAATACGCGGCGGCATCATTATTGAAGGCCGGTTATTTTCTTTTTATGAGCTTCCCCCGTCAGAAACAGAACCATATTCTAATTCCCGCATCGCCTCAAATATTGCCGCCAAACATTGGACAGAGTTCCAAACATGGCTCGCATCACTCAAAAACAAGCGTGTTGTCCCCATGCCCATTTTACCCAAGCCCCAAATTCCACTGTTGTATATTGCCTCAGACATGATAAGCGCGACAACGGCAGATCAACAGCGGCCTTATCAAGCGGCACTCGAGTTTACGCGGCATTATGGGGATGTTATGCAAATTCGTGCGGTGCACGGCGCTGGCTCGGCGGACTTTTCTGATGCCCCCTTGAAATATCCCGTTATCACAACACTCGCAGGCAGTTTGGGAAAACGCAGGCAGCCCGCCGCCGAAATTGCCCATACAACACAGCGCATCATACTTGATTTTATTCAATCGCTCGAACCTGTTTTGGCAGAAGATTTAACAGAAGAACAGCGCCCGTAATTTTAAGCGTGCGCTCATTTAAAAGCACGAACAGGCCGGACATGAAGAAGCATAGTTTTTCGTCCGTTATAGTACAGTCTGCCATCCTCCATACGCTGATACCATGCAGTGCTTTCTGAACTTTGTGTTGATGACCAATAGGAAATACCTTTAAAATTACCCAGCCCACGTTGTGCGATATTTTGATAGAGAAGATCCAGTTCATCCTTGCTGGGAAGAAACCAGCCATCAAGGCCGTTTACCTGATACTCAGCGCATGCCGCCGCCGCAGTCTGTTGATTCTTTTCCAGCGTTTCATTTTGCGCGGCTTGAGTGCTGTCCTTATTACCCGGTTCAGGCTGCATTGCACCTTCTTGCATACTATTTTCACTCGTTATGTTGTCGAGTTCATCCTCACGCACTTGGGCAGCATCCTGTGGAGTGCCGGTGAGCAGCGCCGTATTTTTCTTCCCCTGACCAACTTCCGCCTGTGTTTCAGGAATGTTGGGTTTCCAGAGATCTTCGGCATAGGTTCCCCAGGGAAGCTCAACATCAATGTCGGCGGGGGCGGCCTCCATGTACCTCCACCCTCCTGATGATGTAGGTTTTATATAAAAGACAAGCCCCCCCCCCGGTCCTGTATCGCCTATAGCATATTTCGGCATACCGGCCTCTCCGGCAGTTCCATCGGCGGCATCGGTATAAATTTTGCTTACTTCATCATTTTCAAGAAATTTCAAAATAAGTTTGTTTATTCCCTGACGTATTTCCCGCACGGACTTTCCAAACGACACAACTTCACTGGTAATAAAAGAGCCTTGTGTAATATTTAAAAGATACAGGCGCATAGTATAACGTTTTTTGGCAATGACAAGATCGGCAGTCACCACAAAATTTATGCCGGCCTCTTTGAATTTCGCAAGATAGTGATCTTGATAAATATCTTTAGGTATTTCGCCGTTCGTGAAAAGCTTGTGCACCTGTTCCGGCGGGATAATCACAAATGGTTTGCCGGCAACAAACAGTTCTTCGATGAGAGTGCGTATCATTATGGCATCTTTTTGATCTTCAACACGGGTAAAATCAGCATCAAAAGGAAGAACGGCAAGTTTTGGAACATCGCTTTCCACAGCGCCAAGACCCGCCACTGATCCACCGCATAAAATCAGCAGCGAAAAAATTCTCAGGGCAGCCCTGAACAGCTCCCGCGGGCGCCGCTTACCGGCACCGCTGTTACTTTTCGGTAACAGCGGTGTTAGCAAAGATAAACTCCGCCGGAATCAAGCGTCCCCTTGGTTGATGGCAATATGCCCGCGCCGCGCGGATCAGGCTCAACAGCGTCCCGCAGCGCCCGTCCAGCCGCTTTAAAAAGCGCTTCGATTTTATGATGATCACTGCGTCCCCGAAGAATATCCAAGTGCAGAGTGCAGGCGGCTGTTGAAACAAACGCCTGCCAGAAATCGACAACAACATCTGTCTGAAATGGAGCACTTTCCCCGCTCGCACAGGCAGAGACAAGCGGTATGCCGGAAAGCGTTCCTTCAAAAACAAGAAATGCACGTCCGGAAAGATCAACGGCAGCGCGAGCAAGCGTCTCATCCATCGGGTAGAGGCAGCTTCCAACCCGCCGCACCCCCTCTTTCTTTCCCAGCGCCTGTGCAAAGGCAGAGCCTAAGCAAATCCCTGTATCTTCAATCAAATGATGCTGATCAACTTCTAAATCGCCTGTGGCATAAAGTTCAAGGTCAAAAAGCCCATGGCGGGCAAAATTATTCAGCATGTGCGCAAAAAAACCAACTGGATACTCAAGCTTTGCAATTCCCTTGCCGTCAAGATTGAGTTTTACGTGCACCTCAGTCTCGTTCGTCTTCCGCCGTACTTCACTAATCCGTTCCACAATACCCCCGCCTCAGTATCCCTCACCCCACGCCTGCCCGTCAACTACCTTGACTGAACCGAAATGAACATCAAGCAAAGCAATCTGGGTTGAGGAAATCCAGAACAAGGCGGCGGTAATAGAGGAGAAGGCAAGCGAACTTTTGCAGAACTTAAAGGAAAATGCAGTGGCCCTGCCGCGAATCCATAGGCTTCTTGACTCCGACAGAGTTTTCCGTCATTTTGGGGCTATCTATTCCCAAGGCAGTTGTGTCCTTAGAGGTGCTGAGTATTGACACGGAGCTTGACATTTTTAAATGGATAAGATAAGCTGTAAAAAAGGCAAAAGTTGATGTTTCTTTTTGCCGATAATGGGAGTAAGAGGTTTGTTTTGGCACGGGTTCATGATTATAAACGGTTTGAAAACAATGTTGTAAAAAAAGTAAAACGAGCAGTTTGTTCCTTCGTTAAAGCTTTGGGATGTTTTTTTGTTGCCTTGGGCAAAGTGCTCAATCGCCGTTATACCCTTGTCTTTGTTCCGCATAGCGAAAAAAAAGTTTACAATCTTCAGGTCACCTTTTTAACCCTAATTTGCTCTGCGCTGGTGCTTGGTGGTGTGATTGGCGCGATGCTCTGGTATGGTAATTCCTACAATTCAGGAATGAGTGTGCTGGAAAATAAAGAAAAAAATCTTAAAACTGCTCAGGCAAGCCTTGACCAACTTCGTGACGAAATGGGAACGCTCCGCAAAGAAGCCCGGAGTTTTCAGTCAACGCTTTCCAGTGTATTTGTCAATTTGGGGCTTAATTCGCTGGATAATGGTTCGCAAACGGCTCCTTCGGGGGATCTTTCATCGTTTTTTGATCTGCACGATACGGCAGAAGGCAGATTGCGCGAGGCCGATGAAATTCGCAGTATTGCAGAATTGCTGGCAGAAACCCGCGGGCCTATTGAAAAGCTTGGTAAATTACTTGAATCGCAGAGTACACTGCTTACGGAAGTTCCCAATATTTGGCCTGTCAAAGATGGTAAAGGGCATATTTCGATGTTTTTTGGCGAAAACGAAAATCCCTTTACCGGTCAGATTTATGTGCACCGGGGTATCGATATTTCAACATTTAGATATGGAGATCCGATTGTAGCTACGGCGGACGGTCAGGTTGTAACGGTCGATTATGATGCGACAGGTTTTGGTAATTATGTGATAATCCGGCATAAGCACGGATTCTATACCCGTTATGGGCACATGCAATCGTTTAATGTGCGCACAGGCCAGCGAGTTCAGCAGGGTGAAGTTATTGGCCGCATTGGCAACACGGGACTTTCGACCGGGCCGCATGTTCATTACGAAGTCCATATCGGGTCAGATGTTGTCGATCCCTACAAATTCCTCAATGTTCGATCGATGTCCGGCAAGGTGGATTTGAATGCCGGGAAAAGCTAACCACAAAGACCTTACGATTATCGGGGCAAATACCGATGTATGGGGCAATGTGGCAACGGGGAATTTTACCCACGTAGATGGCAATGTGCGCGGTGATATGGATGCCAAAGGGCGAGTTGTGATAGGTGAACGCGCCCGCATGAAAAGCAATATTACTGGCGTATCAATTACTGTAGGCGGTGTTGTAAAAGGCAATGTGCTTGCCAGCGAACGCCTTATTGTGCTGTCTACTGGACTTATCATTGGCGATGTTATTACCCGCCGGATTCAGGCGGATGAAGGTTGTGTAATTCACGGTAAAGTAACCGTTTGTCGAAGCGATAGTGAATGGCAAAGCGCGCTTTCAGAATATCAGGATGCACGAAGCGTCCATGCGGCGCTGACGGGTGGCGAGGCAAAAAATGTCTGATATGGATATTCACGGGCTTCAAACACTCAACCCTTTTATTATTCAAAACCACCGCGCCGGGCGTGGAACAACGGATGCTAAATCGCACGAAAAACGCTCTATTCAGAGAGCAAAGCCGTCTTTTTTTTCTCTGATGGCAGCTCCGCATGAGATTGAGCCGGATATTCAGGGACTGGAAAAAACAGGGCGGGCAACTAGCGCGGAAGCTGAAGTTTTGCCAGAATTGCTTGATGCGGTTCACAGCGCCGGGGACGCGCTTAAAAAACGCCCCCATCCTGATGAAATACAATGTTACAGGGAGGCGGTTAAGAAATTTATCCGTCATGTAGTGCACGAAAGCTTTGCTGTTGAAGAAAGTACGGGTCTGCGGAGAATCAACAAACCGCAAAAAAAATATACAACAATAGCCATCATCGATCAAAAACTTGAAAATCTTGCTGCATCGATTATGGCTGGGCAAATCGAGCAATTGCAGATCCTCACTCGTATTGACGAGATCACCGGCATGGTTATAGACTTATTAAACTGATGTAGTTAATAGGGGTGATGATGATGAAACTCAAACAAGATGAGTCGAGCGATATAGATTCGTTTGATTTATTGGATCAGGAAGCCTTAGACGACCCCGGTCTTTCCGAAGAACTCAGTGTGATAACGACAGTGCTTAATGAACCCCTGCCGCTTGATGCGATGGTGTATCATTTGCAGTTGACCTATTCACACGAAACTTTTTTTGCCGTGTATAAAGGTGAACAGATTGGTTCCGGCACAAAAGTGATAGTCCCCACACGATATGGCCGTGATTTAGCCGAGGTTATCGCACAAGTAAAGGACAGAGAGAACGCGCCGCCTTCCCGGATTGCACAGATAGAACGTCTTGCAATGCCGGATGATTTAGAAAAGGCACGGCATAATAAAGAAAACGAACAACAGGCGTATGAAATTTGCAAAGAAAAAATTATTCGGCATAACTTGCACATGAAGCTGGTAAAGGTACATTATCTGCTGGAAGAAGGTAAAATCCTCTTCTTTTTTACCGCCGATAACCGTGTTGATTTTCGTGATCTGGTAAAAGATCTTGTAGCCGTATTCAAGACACGCATTGAATTACGTCAAATTGGCATTCGAGATGAATCACGGATTATTGGGGGATGCGGCATTTGTGGCCGAGCCTACTGTTGCCATACAATTTCCGACAAACTTAAACCGGTTTCGATTAAAATGGCTAAAGAGCAAAATCTTTCGCTCAATTCGATGAAGATTTCCGGTTCTTGCGGACGACTGCTCTGCTGCCTTTCCTATGAACATAATTTTTATACCGAACAGCGTAAAAATTATCCGCTTGAAGGCGAAAACATTCGCTGGGATAATACAACATGGCGTGTCCGTGAACTTAATGTAATAATCGGTTTTGTAACACTTGATTCAGAAGATGGCCGCCAGTTAATGCTGCCCCGGAAACGTTTTCAAAAAAATGATGCAAACCAATGGCGTATTATTGAACAGTAATAGAACGTTCGTCTTCGTGCTCTGCAAAATACGCGGCAAGCACTGCAGCAAATTTGCGATGAGTTGTTTCGCGGCATAGTTGGGTAACCAGCCAGGTTCCCCAGGTAAAATTTGTGCAGTAGTAACCAAAAAAACGGCGGGCACGGCTTACAAAAAATTCCGGCGGTTGATAGCGTTCAAGTAAATCAAGAAAACGAAGCATCGTTTCTTCATGATTGATGCATGGTGGCGCTGAACCTTTGATCTGTGTAAAAATCCAAGGTTCTTTCACGGCACGGCGCCCCAGCATCAGTGCTGTGACGCCGCCTTCGTTCCAACGTTTCATACAGACTGCAACTGAATCAATATCACCATTTCCCACAACCGGTATGCGGAGCGCCGCGCCAAGACGTACAACATAATCCCAGCGGACTGTGCGTTTGAATTTTTCTTTTGATGTGCGCGGGTGCAAGATGATAAGATCAGCGCCTTCATTTTCCAGATTTTTGCAAAACCGGACAAGCTGGTCAAAATCAGCGGTACGTCCAATGCGGAGCTTTACGCTAAGACGTTTGCTTGTTTTCCGGCGAACTGCGCTGACAAGGCGGGCGGCCTCGTCAGGACGGCAAAGCCAGGCAGCGCCGGCACCTGTTTTCGTAATTGCGGGGGCCGAACAGCCCATATTTAGATCGATGCCTGCGGCTTCCCGCGTGTCAAGAAAGGCGGTGGCGGCGGCAATGTCCGCACAATTTGTTCCGGTAAGCTGATACACAAACCGTGCAGGATCAGGCCCGCCATCAAGATACCACGACTCCCACCGTCCGCCCGACAATACTGCCTGCGCAGAGAGCATTTCGGAAAAATACTCATCGCACCCGCCAAAGTCTTCGATAAGTTCACGAAGGGCGCGATGGCTTAATTCGGCCATTGGCGCACAGTACAGCGGCGGGAACATTACACCGGCTGATTTATTATTTTACCGCGCTGTCCGGTTAGCTCAAGGTATGCAAGCCGGGCAAAGCCAAAACCAGCATCACGGGAAAAGTTTTTTGAATATTCATCCCAGAGCATATCTTCGTACATTTCTCCGGCAAATCCTGTTTTGGTTAATTCTGATTTTTCAACGGTTTTACGCATCCCATTAATCATTGACTTTAAAAAAAACATTTCGAGCGCTTCGCACTGTTCGTAAAGTTTGCTTTTGGTATCAATCTGTGGCGAGGTTTCAGATTTTTTATCTTCTGTCTGGGCACGAAGCAGTGCGGCAAAACCGCTTTCATTTTCGCTATGTTCCGCCGCATTCCGCAAACGCTCCAGCCGCGCCGTATCAAACCTGCTTTCTTCAAGATTGAGTGTTCCTACACTGGTAAGTTCCATAACTATCCTCGTGTTTTTATCGGTAAAAAGAAGAGAACAGTTGAGCCTGTCTCAATCAGTTGAGGAACAGGCGCAGCTAAAAGATCGATGGCACGGTGTTAAAAGGGTTTCCCTGCCGCTGCGGGAGCATAGTTTTTGCCGCTGAACACAACAAGGGCAAGGAGAGTAAGCGCGTAGGGCAATAAACTGAAAAATTCCGACGGCAAAAGCGCTTTAATTGCCTGCAATGGGCCGATGTTCACCACAGAAAACGCTACCGCTGCACCGAAAAAAAGGCCGGTAAGCGTAATGCCCGCCGGGCGCCAGCGTCCAAAAGCAACAACAGCAATTGCGATAAAGCCCGTACCGTTAATCGTGTTGGGCGTATACTGAATCGTCTGGGTAAGGACAAGGCAACTGCCGGCAATTCCCGCCAGCAATCCCGAAGCAAGCACGGCAAAATACCGGACACGCAGAACATTCACGCCGGCAGAGGCAGCCGCTTGAGGGTGTTCGCCGCAGGCACGCAGCCGCAGGCCAAAAGGCTTGCGGTACAGTAGGAACCATACGCCCAGCACGATAAGAACCGCGATAAGCGCCGTAGGATAAATACCGTTTATCAAAAAGCCAAGCGGGTTCCCCTTATTGTGGAACGGCAACATGCCAATATGATAACCCGGAGTGCGCGATTGAGAAAAGAACACCTGAGAAAGAAACAGCGTAAGCCCATTTGCGGTAAGATTGTTGCCTGTTCCTGAAACCGTCTGATCGGCCTTCATGGACACACAGGCAAACGCATGAATCACCGAGAAAAGAAGCGCCGCCGCCCCCCCCGCGATGAGTGCAATATAAACAGAGGTCTGACTGGGAATCATGCGCTCCAGCGTAACATGCACCGCCGCTGCCGTCCACGCACCAATAGCCATCAATCCTTCCAGCGCAATGTTGACAACGCCGCTGCGCTCGCAGAGCATCCCGCCGGCGGCGGCAATCACGATGGGGGCAACAATCATCAATATAGAAGGAATTGAACCGAAAAATGTATCAAGCATACTTCCTCCGTAAAAACAGGCGGAATCCTTCCCGCAATGCTATAAACACAACGATGACCCCCTGAATAATATAGATGATTTCAACAGGTATCGAATTATCCTGCATAACCGGTGCTGATGCGGCAAGCAGTCCAAAGAGAAGTCCTGCGGCAACGGTACCAACCGCCCTGCTGTTGCCCACAAGAGCCACGGCAATACCGGTAAAGCCGTAGTTGTCCATGCCGGTAAGCACGCGGCCAAACCGGAAACTGCCCAACGCAACGATGCCGCCGCCAAGCGCCGCAAACGCACCGGCAAAACACATTGATGCGATAATGCAGGCAGAAACCGGTATGCCGGCTGCCCGCGCCGCATCGCGGTTAAGTCCTGTTGCCCGCAAAGCGAAACCGGTTTTTGATTTTTCCAACACGAGCCAGTAGAGCACGGCGGCAAGTATCATCAAAATAAACCCTATATTAAGATTGGAACCATTGGTAAGTTTTGAAAAAAACTCGGTATTAAGCAGTGTTGTGCCCGGAAAATCCGGCGTTTTACGCGAATCGGTTCCTGGAATCCGCAAAATGATAATGCGCGATACATATAACGCGATATAATTCATCATGATTGTTGCGACAACTTCGGAAACTTCGAATTTCGCTTTAAGAAATCCGGCGATTCCGCCCCACACAACGCCGGCAATAAGGGCAAGAAAAATCGCGCATACCCAGTGAATCACCGGAATTGCCGGAATAAAGAACGCGGCAAGCGTAGCCGCAGTCATTCCGGCAATGAACTGACCTTCGCCGCCAATGTTAAAAAGCCCCGACCGGGCGGCAAACCCCATCGAAAACCCGCATAAAACATAGGGAGCACTGTAGGTAAACCATTCGCCAATGTAGCGCACATCCCAGCGCCAGTCGCCGCGCAGATTCTGATAAACGCCGGTCATTGCCTGAAGCAGCGCATGATACATATTGAGCGGATTACGGCCTGTGACAAGTACCAGCAGCGTGCCTATAAGAAAACCCAGCACAACAACCGTGGCGGAGACCGCCCCATCAGAACGAAGCAATATCAAAGCGATGTTCCGCCGTGTTATTTTTTCCATGGTAGGTTGATTATACAATCTTGTGTTTATTTTCGCAATATGAATTTATCATGAGTTTTTGAACAGGCTCTTAGATAACTTTGATGCCGTTAATAAAAAAAGGCGCGGCCATTGCGCCCCGCGCCTGCTTTCTCGCCATCTTTGCCTTAATTAATTAGCCGGCTTATAGGCTATGATTGGGCTTCCTCCGCCTTGCGGTGTTATCGTGAGCTTTGTACCTGCGATGGAATAAGTGCATACCATTGGGCTTCCTCCGGATTCGGGTGTCAGTGTGACCGATGTACCGCTTACCGTCCATGTGCCATTGGTGCCTAGACCGATAAACGTACCGTTCGCGTTAAACTTAATCACGAGCGCACTCTCTTCGCCGGTATTAGCAGCCTGCTGTGAGGTATACCACTTGCCGACAAGTGCAGAACTGCCGCCGTCGGTACTGCCGTCATCGCAGCCGGCCAAACTCAAACCAATTACCGCCGCCAGAGCGATAGTGCACAGAGACATCAGCCCGGTGCGTCCGAAAACCATCATCTTGTTCTTCATAATGAACTTCCTTTGCGGTCTCTCCCGCCGTCTTATATCAAGCAAGCCCCTACGAGGCCGCCCCCAA
>JAITHM010000158.1 GCA_031279965.1 Spirochaetaceae bacterium | reverse complement strand
CTGCAAAGCCCTACGGTATTAAAGCACAGCGCCTACTAGGAACGTTATCTGAAATACAGGCTCAACTGCTGATTTTTTCCCGTGTGCTGGGATAGGCTTATTGACAGGATTTTCAGGATATTTTAAACTGGTTCAGCTTCAAAAGGGGATTTTCATGGGCAAAAAAACAGGAATAATACCGGCGTTTTTTTTTATGTTTGCCGTTGCTGCTTTTTCAGAGGTTGTTTCCACAGCCAACCATAAGGTAAAAATCATGTTGGAGGGAACAGTAAAGTCGGGTCTGCGTGCTGATACCACTACAAAAAAACATGCTGGTTCCAACGGAGAAGAATTCACTCGTCCCACACTTATTTACGGATATATTGATGATTTTGGTGAAGTTGACGATGGAACGGCGCTTCAGGCCGATATTACCGGCACGGCGCGTTATGGGCTTTTCGGTCTGAAATTTAATATACGGCAAAACATTGCTCCGCATGGAGAACTTGCCCCGCTCTTTTTTAGCATAGGAGACGAACACTATCAATTTGCCCTTAATAACGTGTATGGCTGGGCAGATCTTTTTGGTCAGTGGCTTAGCGTGTATGGCGGCCTTATTGATGACGGTATCTGGGGAACCGGGACGCTTGGAGATACGGGAACTAACATGGATCTTGACCGGGGGCTTGGCCTGCGTCTTGAAGTGCGTCCGCAGATTGCTGCGTTACAGGGCCTGAGTTTTGGCGTTTTTTTCGACTTGCAAGGCGCGTCCTATGATCCCAATGGTAACGGTGAAGATCTGCCTGAGCTTGAGATGGCCGAGCCGGAAAATGGCGCGTGGACAGTTACTCAGTTTTTTGCGGAGCCGGTATTTGGTATCTTCTATGCAAATGATTTTCTTGGTGCAAGTGCGTCACTTAAACGCCACCGGAGCATAATCATACAAAACCCTTCCGATCCAACAACGACAATTACCTGTGCCCGCGGGATGGATCTTCTTCTTGGATTTAAAATTGCTCCCATTCCAAATCTTCTCTGTTCAATTGATGGGCTGGTTTCTAATATTGGTGCGGATTCCATGCTGTTTTTTACACAAGACCCTGCACTGTGGATAGATCCCGCGTTTGAACTGTACGCGCACATTCAATATTCATTTATTCCGCCGCTTCAAACCGGCTTGCAGTATCATATACGCCGTCACGTGACGGGAGCTCCCGCACCAGGTGATGATGTTTCCGCATGGGTTACCGCACATACCGTTAACGACATGGATATTCTCCTCTATGCCACCTACGAAATAAACAATGTTATTACTGCCGGCCTTGATCTTCAGTTTTATCTTGTTGGACTTACCCAGGAACAAACAGAATATAATGCGCTTTCTGCCGGCGACAGAGCGGCAACAGGGCTTGTGCGGGAAGATTATAGTTCATTTAAGAGCATTTCGGTTAAGCCGCATGTTACGTTCAATCTGACGGATACAATCCGCTTTATTGTTTACGATGCCGTTACCATCAACATGGCGAATTATGGCGGCGCTGAACCCAACGATAACTATCAGCCTTCAACAGGAATTCTTACATATCCAGGATATATTGAAAATTGTATTCAATTTGATTTTGTCTGGAGTTTCTAACTTTTCTATGGTATACTTGACTGATGTTCCGGTATCTCATTAAAAATGCGCTTGTTGTAAGCGAAATGGATGAAGCGGTATGTGATCTTCTTGTTGAAGATGAAACTATTGCCGCGCTGGGAACAGATATTCAAGCGCCAGCTGATTGCGAAGTTATCAATGCAACGGGAAAAATTCTTGTGCCTGGCGGCGTTGACGTGCATACTCATTTGAATCTTGATGTGGGTATCGCTGTAGCAAGTGACGATTTTTATACGGGAACCGCCGCCGCTGCTTTTGGCGGTACAACAACCATCGTTGATCATCCGGGTTTTGGGCCTGCCGGCTGCTCTCTTGGACATCAGATTGAATATTATCATACCCTTGCCCGCAATAAAGCGCTTATTGACTATGGCTTTCACGGAGTTATTCAGCATGTAAACGATGAGGTGCTTGATGATATGGCAACGCTGGCTGCCGCCGGAGTGAGCAGTTTCAAAATCTATTTAACCTACGATTACCGGATTGATGATGGTGACGCGTTGCGCGTGTTAGAACGCGCTGCTGAACAAGACCTTCTTATTGCCGTCCATCCTGAAAATCACGGGATGATTCAAACATTGCGGGCGCGTTTTGCTGCTCAAAAAAAACATACACCGCACTATCATCCTCTTTCCCGGCCCGTTGAGTGTGAAGCTGAAGCAATCAACAGGATTATTCTGTGTGCCCGCACCGCCGGGGAAGCGCCGGTTTATATTGTCCATCTTTCTAATGGGCTAGGGCTTGAGTATATTCGTGCGGCGCGGCAGCGCGGCCAAAAACGGATTTATGCGGAAACCTGCCCGCAGTATCTGCTGCTGGATGAACGCCTGTATGACAGGGACGGAAACGAAGGGCTTAAATATATCATGTGCCCGCCACTGCGCACAAGCGCGGACAATGCGGCGCTCTGGCAGGGACTGTGCGAGGATGTTGATACTGTTGCCACCGACCATTGTCCGTTCTTTTTTGCCACTCAAAAAATGATGGGGGCTGATGATTTTATGCGCTGTCCTTCTGGCGCACCCGGTATTGAAGAACGAATGCCGCTGCTTTTTTCCGAAGGTGTCATGAAAAACCGCATCACGCTCCGCCGTTTTGTTGAATTGTGCTGTACCAATCCGGCAAAACTTGCCGGAATTTACCCGCAAAAAGGAGTACTGCGCGTTGGCAGCGATGCCGACCTTGCAATTATTGATCCTGCGCCGCAATCGGTGCTGCGGCAGTGTGCGCTTCATTCTCATGTTGATTATACTGCTTACGAGGGCTTTATGCTGCAAGGCCGGATCGAATATGTCTTTTCACGCGGTGAAATCATTATACAAAACAATACGCTGCACGCATGTCCCGGACGGGGACGCTTTCTGGTACGGGGGCGCTGTACGCTATGATCGCGGTCCTTAAAGCGCTCGACGCAGCATTCCAGCGTGGTGAAGATACCGTTCTTGTTGTTATCACAGAAAGCCGCGGGTCATCCCCCCGCAAGCGCGGCGCGGTAATGCTCTGTGGTGCAAATGGGCGAATTTGCGGCACGATAGGAGGAGGTATTTCTGAGCATTTGGCCTGCGAAGAAGCAAAAAAAGTGCTTTGCACCGGGTGCTCGGCGATTAAAGACTATCTTCTTCATCCGGCATCTGATGCGGATATTGGCGCTCAGTGCGGCGGCGAAGTGCGTGTATATCTGCGTTTTTTTTCTGCGCATGATGCTCAAAGCGCCAGAGTGATCAGCGCCGCCTGCGCTTTATCCGGCGAAGCTGCCCGCTTTTTTTCCCTTGAAATCACCGAAACTGCCGGGCCGCCCCCGCCTGAGCTGCTGACAGCCGCGCCGGACGGAACATCATCATCCTGCATTGTGCTTCCTCTGGTGCCGGCGGGCATTGTTTACATTGCCGGCGGAGGGCATATCGCCGTTGAACTGTGCCCGCTTCTTACCCGCTTGGACTTTCGCTGCGTGATTATTGAAGAACGCAGCGCCTTTGCAATTCCTGAACGTTTCCCCGAAGCGCTTCGGGTTGTTCATATCTGTTATGCGGAGTTGGCGGCGTTTATCACAGGTTTTGATTACATTGTCGCGGTAACAAGCGGGCACCACGGGGATTTTGAAGTACTCAATGCCGCACTCAAAACCGAAGCACGGTACATTGGTGTTATTGGCAGCACTCAGAAACTTGCCTTTGTTAAAAATAGATTGTTGGAGATTGGCGTGGACAGCGCCTGCCTCAACGCCCCCCGGATACATGCTCCTATCGGACTTAACATCCACAGCGAAACCCCTGTGGAAGTTGCCGTAAGTATCGCTGCTGAGCTTGTTAAAGTACGTGCCGAAACCAGTTTGCGCTTATGAAACGTCCGCTTATCCTGATTAAAGGCGCTGGAGACCTAGCCTCTGGCATTGCATTACGGCTTTACCGGTCGGGCTTAACGCCGATTATGACAGAACTTGCACAGCCAACTGCGGTTCGCCGTACCGTTGCCTTCTCCGAGGCAATAACTACAGGATATGCCCAGGTTGAAGATTGCCGTGCGGTTCACGCCGCTGCTGTTTGCGAAGCCCGCCGTCATGCGGAAAATCATGTTATTGCGGTACTTACCGACGAGCCGGGGATATCTGTCAAAGAACTTCAGCCTGATGTACTTATTGATGCAATTATTGCCAAGCGCAATCTGGGAACAGCGCTCCAAGATGCACCGGCCGTCATTGCCGTGGGGCCGGGTTTTACTGCCGGCGTTGACTGCCATGCTGTCGTTGAAACAGCCCGGGGGCATACATTGGGGCGAGTATATTATGCTGATTCAAACTGCCGGACGGCGCTGCCCAATACAGGTATTCCCGGCGAAATTGGCGGGTT
>JAITHM010000091.1 GCA_031279965.1 Spirochaetaceae bacterium | reverse complement strand
ACAAACATCATACTGGAGCTTGACGGCGCGCTTTGGACGCCGCCTGTATCCTGCGGCCTCCTTAACGGCATCATGCGGCAAAGACTCCTTGCCGAAGGCTTCTGCAAAGAGCGAATACTAACGAAAGCCGGCGTGTGCGCCGCAAGCCGCATCCTCGCCGTCAATTCTGTGCGCGGCATAAAGGAAGTAAAACTCGCTGCAAACTAATCAGAATGATCTCTCTTTCGCTTAAAATTATTAGCGCACCGGAAAAGGAGTAATACATACCCCCACCCCCCCACCCCAGCGGTGGTAAGCCGCCGTTATCCGCTAAAAAGACACAGCTTACGCCCTTACTGTTGTTTCGATACAATGTTGTAAATTTTTTTAAGCAGGCCGATTCTACCTAATAGAAGAAAATACAACGCAAACAATATAATCAGTGCAGGTATTCCATAAATTACTATGCCAACTAAAACTACAAGTATTATTGAAAGATAATTTCCAAAGCCTGATATAAGCCACCTGATTCGCTCTGTACTCGTTTCTCTGTTGTAATTACCCGCCGAAACAGGCCCCAGCAATTCAAGCTGTACTGTTAAATAATCTATGGCGTTATTCAAGTTCCTGAATTGCTGGCCGGTATCGTCAAACTCTGCCTGTAGCTCCGCGATCTTTTCTTCTACGGCCAAAATCTCTTCGATATTTTTTGTTTTCTCCAAATAACCAATATATGTTTTCAGCAACGTTTTTCGGGCGTTTAACCGGCTTTCCAAATCGTAGTATTGTCTGCTAACATCTTCTGTTGTTTCCCGCAAGCGTATAATTTTGCCAATAGCCAGTAACTCTTCAAGAAAAAGTTTGTATTCCTGCACAGGAACTTTAAGGGTATAATTTTTTGAATTTTCATGAATAGTTATTGCCGAAGAGTGTGCGCCGTATTTTCCCATAAGCTCATTCAGGCTGCTGGTTGAACGCTCAAAATCAGCCGTTTTTAGCTCAAGATATGCCGTTGCAATGAATTTTTGGCTTGTTTCCTCATGCATGCCCATGCCGTAGCCTGTGTATGACTTAGTGTCTTGCCGGCTATTGTACGCCTGTGCTGCGTCAATGGCCGCTTCTGCATGGTTTTTACCGCAGGCTGTAAGTATGCACAAGAGCGCAATTAAAACGGCGGCGCAGAATGTTATTTTATAAATCATGGTTGTATCATAATAAAAGACATACTTTAATACAATGACACCGAAGAGATCTGATTTCCGTCTGTTGACATACCCGCCTATAGTATAGTAAGTCTACTTATAAACAGTCAACATAAATAATTATAAACAGCGGTTTGGAGTAAATCACAAAGTGTTGCTGTGTTCCGTAAACTATGTTTCATGTTGACCCATAACCTTTTGTCTTAACTAATTATAAGTAGATTTGCTATACATTATTAGGCGAAGCCTATACGGTTTAATACCGCGTGGCTTGCCGCGGCTGAAAGCAAATGTATAATGGAAGGATAAGAACATGGCGATTTTGCGGAAGATGGCTCTCACCGTGGCCCGCTCTGACACGGAGACGAAGGGCAGCAGCAGCAGACGGAGAAAACGGATGGCTTGGTCAAACGAATACCTGGAACGCCTGCTCTTCCACTCGGCCTTGCCACCGCTCCCCCTTAATTTATATGCGCTCGCCCAGGAAGGCGGTGGGCGCTTCGCGCCGCCTGCGGGGGCGGCAGGGCGCCTCCCGTCTGAGCTCATTTCTCTTCAACTAGGTTTCTAAACTTCGCCAAATGCCAGAGCGACGACTTCTTCATAACGGGTTACAGGATGAAACACGATGCCTTTCTTCACGATTTCCGGGATTTCATCAAGGTCGCGCAGGTTTTGTTGAGGAATGATGATATGTTTTGCCCCGTTGCGGCGGGCAGCAACGGTTTTTTCTTTAAGGCCGCCTATAGGCAGCACCTGTCCGGTCAGCGAAAGTTCACCGGTCATTGCAAGATATGGTATAATGATTTTTCCACGTAGAAGTGAAAGCAGCGCTGTGGCCATTGTAATGCCCGCCGAAGGCCCATCTTTGGGTGTTGCTCCTTCTGGTATATGCAGATGTATTTTATTGCGCTCGAACCATTTTGGCTTACAATCATATTTTTCGCAGGCAAGCTTGCGGGCATAGGTAAGCGCAATGCTTGCCGACTCTTTCATAACATCGCCCATTTTTCCGGTAAGGGTTATGCCGCCCCGCCCCGGCGCGGATGTTGCTTCAATAACGAGCACATCACCGCCCATGCTTGTCCAGGCAAGCCCCAGCGACATCCCTGGCCGGTCGGCTTTCTTATACACCCCTTCGGGGAATACCGGCTTACCAAGGCTTTTTTCAATAACAGAACGGTCAATGATACGTTTTTCTTCCGCGGCAGCGCTACCTTCTTCAAGTGCAACAACTATTTCTTTAGCGATTTTACGGTGTATCTTGTCAAGGTTTTTTTCAAAATTCCGCACCCCCGCCTCACGCGCATAACCATTTGCAATATACAATAATGATTCTTTCGTATATTTAATCAGGCTTTTTTTAAGACCGTTTCTTTCAATACTTTTGGGAACCAAATAATGTTTGGCAATTTCAAGTTTTTCTGAATCAACATACCCTGGCAGTTCTATTACTTCCATACGGTCAAGCAGCGGGGGCGGTATGGTATCAAGCGTATTCGCCGTTACAATAAAAAATATCTTTGAAATATCAAATGGCAAATCAAGATAATGGTCCCTAAAGCTTGTATTCTGTTCAGGATCCAGCACTTCAAGAAGCGCGCTTGAAGGATCTCCCTGATAGCTCACTCCCATTTTGTCAATTTCATCAATCATGAACACCGGCGCTTTTGTTTTCGCTATCTTTAATCCCTGAAGGATTTTTCCCGGCATCGCACCGATATACGTACGGCGATGTCCTTTTATTTCGGCTTCATCACGCATTCCGCCCACGCTGAACCGAAAGAATTCTTTACCCAGCGCATGCGCAATTGATTTGCCCACCGATGTTTTACCCACACCGGGAGGGCCGGCAAAACAGAGTATGGATCCTTTGTTATCTTTGCGTAGTTTACGCACCGCTAAATACTCGGTAATACGGTTTTTAACATCGGTAAGGCCATAATGATCCGCTTCCAATATTTTTACGGCATTTTTAAGATCTATCTCTTCCGGGGCAGGCTCCAGCCACGGCAATGATGCTATCCAGTCAAGATAATTGCGCGTTACAATAAATTCTGCGGAATTCGGTTCCATTAAACTGAATTTCTCAAGTTCCTGTTCAACAGTCTCTTTTATTTCACCTTCAAACTTAAATGTTTCAAAACGTTCTTTAAAACGATTATACTCCGAAGTTTTTGAGTCTGTTACCATACCCAACTCATGTTTAATCGCCTTAAGTTCTTCTTTTAAAAAGTATTCACGCTGATTTTTTTCGACTTTCTCGCTCATTTCACGTTGCACACGTTTTTGTATTTTGAGTATATCCTGTTCTTTTTTAATAAACACAAGTACATGTTCTATTCGCATGCGCACATTAAGCATCTCGAGAATTTTTTGCTGATCTTTCTTGTCAATGTTCAGAATACTCGCAATAAAATCAGCTATTCTTCCTGGTTGATCAATGTTAAGCATGTTAAGCCGCATCTCTTCGGAAAAAAGCGGATTGTTTTCTGAAATCTGCTTCATCTCGGAAATGAGCGCTCGTGTAAGCGCTTTTATCTCGGGAGTGTTTTCTTCTTCATCATCAAAATATTCCACGGCGGCAACAATAGGTTCAGTGTTGTGCAGCGATTTAACAATACGAAATCTCTTGATTGTAGAAATAAAAATATTAACGCCGCCGTCAGGTAAATTGATTTTCTTGACAATCTTTGCCGCAGTGCCAATTCTGTAAAGATCGCTCATTGATGGTTTCACAGCATCATTATGGGCAAGCACCAGACCAATCATCGCGTCACCTGACAATGCATCATCGACAACTTTTACATCAGGCGGATTCCCAATCATAATCGGCGTAAAAACTCCGGGGAAAATAGGCCTGCCCCACAACGGCACAATGGGAAGCCTTGGCGGCAGTACCTGCTCTATTGGAATTACACTCTGTTCAGCCATTTTATAGACGGAATATATCAAATACCATCTTAACCGGTCAAGCGGCCACGGCGAGTACACGATATACTCTGCGCCGCTGTCTGTCACTCAAAGTGCCTTGCGTAAAATCCTTCTTTACGTTATAGTTCATGCCGATTACAGGAGTTTTTATGGCATTACACAAAGATGAAGTTAGCTCGCTGGCGGCGAAGTTCGGCAAGAACGACAAGGATACCGGCGCGGCGGAAGTTCAAATCGCGCTTCTTACCGAGCGCATCAAAACGCTTACAGAGCATTGCAAGCAGTTTAAGAAGGATTGCTCGGGCAGGCGCGGGCTTCTTATTCTCGTAGGGAAGCGCCGCCGCATCCTCAAATATATGCAGCGCACCAACCTCGACGGTTACCGTTCATTGATTAAAGAACTTGGATTAAGAAAATAATTTTATGGTACAAAGAGTAACAAAAACTATCGCCGGAAAGGAACTCG
>JAITHM010000084.1 GCA_031279965.1 Spirochaetaceae bacterium | reverse complement strand
CCGCCCCCCCCGCGCCCCCCCCCCCGGCGGCCCCCGCCCGCGCCCGCCCCGCCCCCGCCCCCCCCCCCGCCCCCCCCCCCCCCCCCCCCGAAGGCAGCCTAACCGACGACGAAGCCTGTGTGTTGCGGCTTTACCGCGATATTCCGAAGCTGGGCAAAGCGCGTGCGCTTAAACAGCTGAAAGATACGCTGGAGCGCGAACGCGAAATTGAGGCACAAGCTCAAGCACGGGTTGACGCTGCGTTGGCGCAAAGGAAGCAAAAAGCAGTCGCGGCGAGTGAAGCGCAAGCCGTTCCCCAGAGCGAGCCTTCCGGCGCAGCGCCGGAGTAGGATATAAAGGAGTTTGCTATGAAAAAGAGATTTTATGCGTTGCTTGTTGCGGCAGTTTTCGCGGTGTTTTTATTCGGGTGTGATAATACGTCTAGTCCGAGTTCCGGCAACAACACGAATAAGACGGATACTAGGGCAACGGAGCTGGAGCTGTACAATGGTACTGTCTATGGTGAAGTTACTGCGAATTTAAAAGTAAAGTAAAGAAAGAAGGGGCGAGCTTTAAGTTCTATCTCGATTATAATAATTATTCTGGTTCGTCGCCTGTAATCGCGCTATTTTGTGATTTAAGCGAGATATTTATAACTGCCAGCGGTAATTATGGCGGATTTTCAAACGGGAAATATAATATATCAGCTACCCAAGTTACTAAGGTACTTAATGCTAGTAGTTTAACAGCGTTTAAACTTTATTTCTTTCCTTGGGGGGATGAAAGTGATGTGGAGGTTAATATAAACACAGCCTCAGACTTTAAGGCATTCCTGCAAAGCTGGCAGTAGTCTACATACAGTAATTAAAGGGGTTTTTTATGAAAAAGTACAAAGTTTGGATGCTAAATCCAACCAAAAAATTTGTTCCAGAGGAAATTGAACAGGAATTAAATACTTACGCAGAACAAGGCTGGAGGGTGGTTTCTTCAAACGCTGGTAAATTTTGTGTAAACCCTCAGCGGTCTGATATAATTATCATCTTAGAGAAAGATGAATAGTGATATTGCCTGCGCCGTAACGTTTTATAGCATTCCAAGAATGCCCAACCCTCAGCGCAGGCAGCCGCTCCCCCGCGCTGCGCTTCAGCTTACTGGCCGCTTCGGCGCAGCCTAATTTCCGGCAGCACCCGACAGCCTCGCGGCGGAATCTATCAGTTAGCGCTTGAACAATTCCCCGCTTGTCCCCTCATTTTGCCATACAATTTTGAATTGTGAAACGCCGGCAGGTTTTGCCGGGGACTGGACAAAAAAATGATGGCGTGCTATAGGTATAAGCTATATCGGCGCTAAACCGGCTAGGAGGTATGTTGGCGGATAGGGATTTACGGATTAATGAGCATATTAGAGTGCGGGAAGTCCGTTTGATTAAGGAATCGGGTGATCAGACGGTGCTTTCAACTTCTGAGGCACTGGCTCTCGCTCGGGATCAGGGGCTTGATTTGGTGGAAGTTGCTCCTCAGGCACAGCCTCCGGTTGTTAAGATAATGAACTATGGTAAGTTCAAATTCGAAAATGAAAAGAAAAACCGCGAGGCAAAAAAGAAACAGAAGCTGCTCAAACTTAAAGAAATTCGTATGCAGCCCAAAATTGACGACCACGATCTTGATTTCAAGTCGAAGCATATCAAGGAGTTCCTGAATGAAGGCAATAAAGTCAAAGTGACTATCCGTTTTAAAGGACGGGAGCTTGCCCATACGGAACTGGGGAAAGTTGTGCTTGACAATGTATTAGCACGGATAGAGGGCGAATACATCCTTGACAAACCTCCTATTATGGAAGGTAAATTTATGTCGATGATGCTTAGTCCAAAAGCAAAAAAATGATTCCGGCCTTCAGAAAACTGATGCCGGACAAAATGTAAGAGGAAGGAGCATAAAATGCCGAAAATGAAAACAAGAAAAAGCGCTGCTAAGCGTTTTTCTTTTACAGGAACAGGCAAGGTTAAGTATAAAAAACAGAATCTTCGCCATATTCTTACCAAAAAATCCACGAAACGCAAGCGGAATCTTCGCCATGCGGGGATTTTGGCGCCGGAAAATGTGCCGGTTGTCCGAAAAAAATTATTACCTTACGGATAAAAAAAGGAGAAGATTATGTCACGGGCAATTGATGGTTCCAAAAGAAAAGAGCATCGAAAAAAAATCCTTAAACAGGCCAAAGGGTTTCGGGGGCGAAGGCGGACAAACTATAAAACGGCAAAAGATGCCGTTGCAAAGGCGCTTTCTTATGCCTACCGCGACAGACGCGACCGAAAAGGTGATTTTCGTAAGATATGGATTATTCGTATTAGTGCAGCATGCAGGCAGGTAGGGCTTTCCTATTCGCGCTTTATTGACGGATTAAACAAGGCCGGTATTGCAATTAACCGGAAGGTGTTGGCAAATCTTGTTATTGAGGACGAAGAAGCGTTTAAAGCCATTGCCGAAAAAGCAAAACAGGCGTTGGGGGCATAAATGGTTTCTATTGACCAGGTAAAACTGCTTGAATCGCGGGTTATTAAAACTATTGATTTTGTTGATCAGGTTACCGAGGAAAATGCACTTCTTAAAAACAAGCTGGAATCTTGCCAAAAACGGATTGATGAGCTTGAAATTCTTATCCAGCGTTTTAAAGAAGATCAAGCTAAAATTGAAGATGGCATCGTTTCGGCACTTGACCGTCTGAACAAGTTTGAAGACGACATGGATAAAGGCAGTAACACGGTTAAGGCCGAAGCCCATTCGTCATCAAAACGTTCACGTGCCGCCGCTACTGAAGACAACAGCGAAGAAGGATTTGTGCTTAAAGACAAGCCTTTTGATCCTAATGCGTCCGAAGAAAACGACGCGGACGCCTCGTCTGAGCTTGATATCTATTAAAGTACGCACGGCATACACATGGCGAAATCAGATATTCGCATCGACCTTTTGGGAACCTCTTTTTTATTAACTGTTGAAGAGGAGCCTGTTTATTTGCAAACGTTGCTGGGGCGTTATCGTACAATTATTGAAAATACGCAAAAGATAACCGGTATTCAGGATCCGCTTAAAATCGCCATTCTTGCCGGCATCCAGCTTTGTGACGATCTTGAAAAACTTCGGACTCATGAATTGTCTGGTGAGCGTGTGCTCGAAGCAACAGCGGCGGAAAATACCGTGATCAGCCTTATTGAACGTATAGATAAGGCTCTTTTGCGGTGCCTGTGATTATGGTAGATGCCATGTTTTTTGAATGGTAATGCTGGTATCCTGAATCCACAATGTGTTTTCATGCTGCGGTTTTATATCCCAGCGTACATTAAAAAGCGGACTGGTAAGTTCGATGCCAATATCAACTTCGAATGAAATTCCTCCCATATCGAGTTTGTTTTTATCATACCGCGTTGATACCATAGCCTGAACGAACATATCAGAACCAATGTATTTGCCGGCAAGCACTGTTGTATTATCGAAGTATGTTCCTACACGGTTTGGGTTATTTTCATCATTGGGGTTGATTGCCTGAAAGACAATGTTCTGTAGTGTCTGTGTTCGTGCGGAGAACATATCAACGTGGAGCAGATTACGCACGCTTCGTTCAACACGGCGGTAAAGACTAAACTGTGCTAGAAGGTCTGTTGTCGCAGCGAGAAAAACCTGGGGAATCTTATTGGTTTCATCATCGGGAGTGCCCGAAAATGTCTGCCCCAATATTGAAAGTATTTCAACTTGTGAAAGGGCTGGTTCAGAAACAATACGCGGCGTGAACGCTGTAAGCGGTTGATCATCAATAAGAATTAGAATACGCACAGGGCCGTCCTGGTTTTTATCCCGCGTTTCTGCAACAATTGAAAGGCGCGGCTCAAAACGCATTTCACTTTCATTAAAAATCAAATTGCCTGATTTTATATAAAAACTCCGCTGAAAATAATACAGATCGCCGCCGCGCAGCTCAATAGTACCGGTAAGTGCAAATTTTTCAGCAAGCGTATCACTCTTTATTGTAAGCATGCCGCCAACATCAATATTAGTACGCAAAATAGGGAATCTTTCGTTAGGCCATAAAAATTCTACACGCTTATCAATACTTATCGTAATGTCGGTAATGACAATCGCTTTAGTGTCGGCAAAAAGCAGCTTGAAGTCCGGCATAAAAGAATTCAAGCTGACGATCGAATCACTGCCGATAAGATTACCGGTTACATAACATATATCATCTTCCATCGTGACGGTAAGTTTACCGCTTACCAGGCCGTGTGCAAGTATAGGCGCAACATT
>JAITHM010000019.1 GCA_031279965.1 Spirochaetaceae bacterium | reverse complement strand
ATTCCGCTTATTTACCTTGTCGGCGGCGAACCGCTTTTGAATCCAGAATTACCGGATTTTATGCGGATTGCACGGCAGTATTTCCCCAAAAGCCGCGTGCAGATTATTACCAACGGTCTTTTATTGCTTGCCCAAAAAGATATTTTTTGGGAATCGGTAAAAAAATAGAACATCGTGATGACGCCGACAAAATACCCCGGCGTGAATTGGGAAAAAATCGAAGAACGCGCCGCCGGATTCGGCTATAAGTTTACTTATTTTGATTTCAGCGGCAATACCGAAAAAACATCGCGCAAATTTTGCCTTGATTTATCCGGCGGGCAAGACCCCAAGAAAAGTTTTAAGCGCTGTTGTATGGCCGCCTGCACCGTCGCCGTGCAAAACGGCCGCATCGCCACCTGCAGTTTTGTGTTTAATATGCGGCACTTCAACAAATATTTTGGCAAGAATGTTCCGGTAACCGGAGAGGATTATATCGACATCTACAAAGCGCAGACGATGCAAGAGATAGTCGATTTTGTAAACCGCCCCATCCCGCTTTGTGCGTACTGTAAGTCTATGGGCGTGGAAATTGCCGGCGGCTGGCGCAAAACGGAATATGCGATAACTGAATGGATATGACGTTCGGCCTTCCCATGAAAGTCCTAATTTGCGTTCCTACCTACAATGAAGCTGAAAATATCGAGCTGTTTTTGAAAATGCCCCGCCGGATGCCAGTGCGCTGGTGTGTCCTATTGGTACTGAACACGGCCTTGTCAGCTTGACATTGAACAGAAATTCATATATGAATGAGGGGCTATGCAAAACATCAAAGAGTTTTGTAGCTGGCGTTGAACCGGCGTAGTTTGAAAAACCTGGTTTTTAAGGAGTGTTTAAAATGAAACGATTCTTTGCGAATTTTGGCGTTGTAGTTCCTCTTATAGCGGGGCTGTTGTCTGTTTCTTGTTTAAAGAAAGATGGAACTGTGCTGACTATTGGTGCGACACCGCAGCCACATGCTCAAATTCTTAATTTTATTAAAGATGATTACAAAAAAAAGGGGTTTACTCTTAATATTGTTGAATTTACTGATTATGTTGCACCCAATTCCGCCCTGCTTGACGGCAGCATTGACGCAAACTTTTTTCAGCATATTCCCTATCTTGAAGAACGTGACATCTGGGCAAATAATCTTGTAAGTGCATTTGGTGTTCACGTAGAACCGTTTGCCCTCTATTCACTTAAATACAAGAATACTGCTGAAATTCCTGACGGAGCGCTTATTGCCATTCCCAATGATCCAACAAACGGCGGCCGCGCCCTGCTTTTGCTTGAAGCACACGGCCTTATTACACTGAAACCGGGTGTAGGGCTCATTGCAACAGAACTTGATATTGTTGAAAATCCGCATAACTTTAAGTTTGCGGCACTTGAATCCGCCGCACTTCCACCAACACTCAAAGATGTTGATGCGGCCTGCATTAACGGAAATTATGCGCTCCAGGCTGGGTTAAGCCCGGCGCGTGATTCGCTTATCATTGAAGGCGCCGCATCACAGTATGTAAATATTGTTGTTGTCAGAAAAGACACTAAAAACGACCCGCGTATCACGGCGCTTGAAGAGGTCATGCTTACCGACAAAGTTCGCAATTATGTTGCTAAAACCTGGCCAGACGGTAATGTTATGGTTGTATTCTAGTGGTGCCCCGATACCCTGAATTTGTACCAATAGCTCTTGAACATGGCGATGCGATACGCTGTTCGCTTGATTCAGCCCGCGACGGCGTATCCGAATTTACATTTGCAGGACTCTATCTTTTTCGTAAGCGCTATAACTACCATATATCATTTGTTAATGATACTACACTGATCGTTTCAGGAACGCTTAATAACAAGAAGTTTTTTATGACGCCGCAGCCTGTAAATTCATTATCCATTATTAAAGAATTATTTACCATGCATGATTACTGGAAAAACATCAGCGATTCAGTACTGGAATGTGAGCACAGCCTCTGTAATGAACTTGGAATTGAGATCGCAGAAGACCGTGATAACTTTGATTACCTTTATTTTCGGGAAGATCTTGCAAAACTTTCCGGCAAGAAATTTCACAAAAAACGCAATCTAGTAAACGCTTTCTTATTATCATATCCAGTGCATGATATGACGCTGCTTACGGTAGAGCTTATCCCTCAAGCCATCGCGGTACTTGACCGCTGGCGTGAAGAAAAACAAACTGAAGGCGACTATACGGCATCTCGTGAGGCGCTTGAACATTTCCCAGAACTTTCGCTTGAAGGAGCGTTGTTCTATGTAAACGGGCGGGCGGCAGCTTACTGTTTAGGAGAACGTGTTGCCCAAGGTACAATCTTTGTTATGCACTTTGAAAAAGCGCTCGAAGAATACAAAGGCATTTATCAGTACGTCAATCAAAGTTTTGCGGAAAGCCTTGATGAACAATATACCTACATAAACCGTGAACAAGATTTAGGCGATGAAGGCCTAAGGCAGGCAAAGATGACCTACCGGCCAGCGCAATTTGTTAAAAAATATACCGGCACTATGATAAAAAAATAAGATTCATTTAAAATCTGTCCAATTCTTTAATGCGTTCCAGCGCCGTAAGAGGCATCCTGATTGTTTTAAGCCGCGATTTTTCTCCCGCATGAATTGAAAGCGTATTTTTGGGACAAGCAAAAAGTTTGGCAAGCAGTGTGATAAGCGCTGTGTTTGCTTTGCCATCCTCTGGTGCAGCAGCAATGCGAAGCCGCAGGCGGCCTTCACGCACATCAAGCACTTCATTTTTTGAAGCACCAGGATTTACTTTAATGTGAAGATAGAGGGCGTCATTCTGTGTAGTCCAACATTCATCTATCATGTTAGATTATGTCACTCTCACCAAAATAAACTGATTTTGCTGTTTCGCTTTCTATCCATTTAAGAATGTTAAGATTGAATTCTTTAGCGGCATTATATCCCATATTTTTAAGGCGCTCATTCATTGCGGCGGTTTCAACAACAATTCCGATATTACGCCCTGGTTTTACCGGAATATCAAGCCGGGGAACGCTAACACCGAGTATGTGCATATAAGTTTCTTCAATTCCAATACGATCATAACTTTTGTTTGCATCCCATTCTTCCAGCATAACAACAAGTTCAACTTTTTTTCGGTCACGAATTGCGCCAACACCAAAAAGATGCGTTACATTGATAACACCCACACCGCGTATTTCCATGTGATGCCCAATAATCTTGTTTGCACCGCTGCCAAGAAGTACATTTCCGTTGATGCAATGAATATCAACAACATCATCTGCGACAAGCCGGTGCCCTGATTTAATCAGTTCAAGCGCTGTTTCACTCTTGCCAACACCGCTTTCCCCCATGAGGAGTATCCCAATGCCATAAACTTCCATCAAAACACCGTGGATACTTTTTTTAGGGGCAAATATTGTTGAAAGAATACGAAGTAACCGTATAACAAGGTCGGTGGTGTCAAGAGTTGTTACAAGTATAGGACAACCAGCCTTTTCCGCTTCCTGCAAGAAAAAATCAGCCGGTTCAAGACTACAACAAAATATGCAACAGGGAATATTATAGGAAAAAAACTGGCGGACTACCTCGATAAATTCCTGTGGATTTTTTTTTTGAATAAATGCGGTTTCGCCGCGTCCCAACACTTGAATCCGGTTTTGCGCAAAAACATCAAAAAAACCAGAAAGCGCAAGTCCCGGCCGGTTTATTTCGGGAACATTAATTTCCCGTGTAAGCCCACGCCGCCCATTAATACAGCGTAAGTTCAGCGCGTTATGCTCCTTAAGGTCTAAATCAATAAGATCAAGTACGGTAAATTGCTTGCCTTCCATAGTCCCCCTGACAGCATAACAAATCAGTAAAACATTACACTGTATACTGATGATGGAGGTGAGCGGAATTGAACCGCTGACCTTTTGAATGCCATTCAAACGCTCTAGCCAACTGAGCTACACCCCCAAAAATCAAACTATTATAATGAAGGCACAGAAAACTGTCAAGTTGCCGCCTACCGGTGTAAATCCAGCAGTTCGGAGAGCGTTTGTTTTTGGTCGGCGCGCTTGACGATCATATCGATAAAGCCGCGTTTGAGCTGGAACTCGGCGCGCTGGAAGCCTTCGGGGAGGCTTTCGCGTATCGTGCCTTCGATGACGCGCGGGCCGGCAAAGCCGATGAGCGCCCCCGGCTCGGCGATGATGATGTCGGCGAGCATCGCAAATGA
>JAITHM010000015.1 GCA_031279965.1 Spirochaetaceae bacterium | reverse complement strand
AGGGTCATGTATTGTCATTCTCCAAGGCTCCGCAATTACGAGCGCTTGACGTATTATGCCGTGTGTAAGGCGATTTCTCAAGTAATCAGGGAATTTCCCCGCCGCCCTTTGGCAGAACGTCCACATGCGGCATGAGAATGCCGGATACACGGCGGGCATCGTGAGCATCTCATTACCTGCCTTGCTTTTACCGGAAAGCAGGGATAGGATGAACCGTGCTTAAAATTTGCAATGTTTCAAGCGGTTATAACGACGCGGAGGTGATTCATAACATCAGTTTTAGCGCGCACAGCGGCGAACTACTTTGCATCGTTGGGCCCAATGGCTGCGGTAAAAGCACATTATTAAAAACGCTTATTCGGCTTGTACCGTACCACGGTAAAGTGTTTATTAAAGGCCGCGAAATTTCTTCATTAAGCCGTAAAACGCTCGCCGCCCATATTGCGCTGCTTGCACAGAGTCAAGAACTGAGCTTTCCCTATACAGTACGCACCGCCGTTTCGCTGGGACGTTATGCCTATACTCAGGGCTGGTTCAATTCGCTTTCCGTCGCCGATGAATCTATTGTAAGCACTGTTATCAATCAATTGGAGTTAACGGCTGTTGAACAGCGGCTTATTACCGAGCTTTCAGGCGGGCAGCTTCAGCGTGTTTTTCTTGCGCGGGCACTGGCACAAACACCAGATATCATTGTATTAGACGAGCCTACCAATCATCTTGATCTTAAACACCAACTGGACATTCTTGCATTTCTGAAAGTCTGGGCCAAAGAGCAGCATAAAACGGCAATTGCCGTGCTCCACGATTTGAATCTCGTTCATCAGTATGCTGATACCGTGCTGGTAATGCGCGATGGCGTTATTGCTGTGTCGGGGAAGCCTGCCGAAGTGCTCAATGGGGTGATTCTTAAGGATGTGTATGGGATTGATGTTCGCGGGTTTATGCTGAATTCACTCGCTAAATGGTCAATGATGGAAAACAGTACATCATGAGCGGGCCGCTGCGAATTCTTGGCATTGACCCGGGGCTTGCCGAAACAGGCTGGGGTGTTATTGAAAAAACAGATAACCGCCTGCACGTGCTTGAGTGGGGAAGCATCAAAACCGCTGCGGCACAGGTTCATTCACTGCGATTGCTTGATATTTACAATGAAATTCAGTCAGTCATTCAGCGCTGTAAACCAGCAGTAGGCGCTATCGAGAAACTCTATTTTTCGAAAAATGCAAAATCGGCAATGCCTGTAGGGGAGGCGCGGGGTGTTCTCTGCCTTGCCATGGCACAAGCAGGACTTACTGTTACTGAATATAGCCCCAACGAAATAAAACAGGCAATCGTTGGTGTGGGACAGGCAGAAAAGCATCAAGTACAAGAAATGGTGCGTTTTATACTGGGTCTTGAAAAAATCCCCCAGCCAGACCACGCCGCCGATGCCCTCGGTGCGGCAATTTGCCGTGCATACAATATTATCCGGTTACTTTAACAGCGCAGCACTGCGCAAAACAGAAAGGCTTTTTGGGCGATACAAGAATCGAACTTGTGACCTCCAGCGTGTCATACTGGCGCTCTAACCAACTGAGCTAACCGCCCGGTAAAATTAAGTTATACGTTCACGAATTACTACATTCACTTCGATAGTACCGTTCTGGCCAAGCTCCAGCGGCACGATGAGTGCTTCCATCTTGAGCGTATTGGCAATCTCCATATTGTCCCCGACAAAGAGTGCGGGTGGCGTAAGATCAAATTTAAAGCCAAGTTCGTGAAGTTTGGTAACTGCCTGTGCCGTGATCATATTGGCAAGTTCGGTAATGGTTGCCTTTGCCATTTCATCCAACGACGTAAAGACTTCGCCACCATTCATCGCGCCTGCAACCTTTAGCGCCGTTTGCCTGGTCATGTCAAACAAAACCCGCCCTTCAACATCCCCGGCAAGTCCGACAATCGCTGCAACGCCCATAATTTGCATAGATGCTTCTTTTAAGTACAGGTCACCGCGTTTTACTTCACCCGCCAAAACCTCGCTGAGCACACTGAATGCTGCCTCAACGAAAGGATTTATGTATTCAACTCTCATGTTCCGCTCCTTAATCTGTTTTTATGTCTGAACAAACGCAGAAATACCATCTTTGCCTATATTTTTCCAGCCAGAAGACGGCATTACCTCGTTTTTACCCAAAACAACAAGCCCTCTGTCCTTAATTTTTTCATCAATTTCGCGTATCAAGTCATCCTGACTTTTTATATTAAGGAACGAGAGCAAATCGCGCGCCACAATAATATCCAGCTTTGGCAGTGTGTTCGGATTGGTTATATCGTGATATTCAAAGACAATTGAATCTTTAATCACGTTATTAAACACATAGCCATTCCGGCCTTTCGTCAAAAAAGTTTGACAATAATCCGGAACATCTGCCTTGTCAAACACCATATTTGGCGCATTGGCAATCGACATAATGTCATTATCGTTCGCCCAAATCTTAATCTGACCATCAGGATAGCGCAATTTCAAAATACACGCAAGAGAGAAAGTTTCGTAACCTTTGCCACAGCCGGGATTCCATACTTGAACAATGTTTGAACTTAAATCGGGCAAAAGCGCTTTTAACGCATACGCATAATCATCTGTCCAAAATCTGCCGGTATATTGCGAATAAAATCCCGCAAGAAATTCTTCTGCTTCAGAGGCGTTTTTAAGCTGAATATTTGATGACGAGCGGATTTTACTCCACTCAACAAGCCGTTTTTCTATCCAGCGTTCATTAATGCCGCTTGCATAAAAACGCTTGAGCGCGGCAAGTCCATCTTTGATAAAGGCAAGATCGTTGTCTGAATAAGCAGCGCCTGCACGGGCAGAAATATTAACGGATGCCGCTTCTGTTTCATAATACGAAGCGTTCTGTCCCTGATCGTTGTCCTCCCCCTGATTTTGTGAAAAAATCCGCACGACATCAAGAATAATGTAAAGAGCACCCTGCTGTTCGACAACGCCGGAAATGTATTTTATGTTAATATCGCCAAAAATGGGGTGCGGCGGCTGAATCACCTGTGAATTAACACCGACAACCTTATCAATTTTATCAACTATTGTGCCATAAACACGGTCGTCTATATGAAGAATCAGCATATTTTCCAGCATGTCGTTTTTTCGGTCAACGGGAAGGTGAAAAAAGAGCCGTAAATCAATGATGGGAATGATGTCGCCGCGCAAATTATACACTCCGCGCACAAAACCCGATGCGTTGGGGACAAACGTAAATTTATCGGCCTTGGCAATTTCTTTAATATTCATGATGTCAACGCCATAATCTTTACCAGAAAGCGAGAACGTGACCATTTTAAAGTCAATATTGTTCTGCCGTTCTTTTTTTTCCTGAATCTCGGCGTTGACTTGTGCCAAATCTTTGATTTCCATGATATACCGCTTCTATCCATTCTCTCTGAAAGTCTCCGTTTCGTCAAGCTGTCAGTCAGAGCCATTGCATTTACTTTTCCTGAAGGCAGCAATCCCAAGGAATTTCATATTAGGGCGCATTTTACTTCACATGGCAGGCGGATGCGTCCATCTGCTCCGACTGCCGGTGATTTTATACTCCTTCTGCGGCCCCTATTTTGGGGATAGGCTCCCGTGTGATATACTTATTGGCTGTCCAGGAGAGGAATTTATGAAAAAAATAATAATTGTAACGGGAGCAAGTTCCGGCATTGGACTGGAATTTGCCCGCCAACTTGCACCGCGAAAAGACTGTTCCGGACGGCTTATGGACGAACTATGGCTTGTCGCCCGCCGTGCTGACCGCCTGACCAACCTTGCCGTCTGCCTTGAGCGGGATAATCCCGGTCTTGTGGTAAAACCGGTCGCCGCAGATCTTGGCGGCAGAACTGGCGGCGTTCTTTTGAGCGGCCTCCTTACCAAAGCGGCGGCGGACGGCGGCGCTTTTGTCGATACCCTCGTGAACAACGCCGGTTTTGGCACATACGGCCGTTTTGACACAACAGATCTAACCAGGCAGTTGGATGAAATTGACCTGAATGTAACTTCTCTTACGGCCGTTACCGGCGCGGTTCTGCCATACATGGGACGGGGCAGCCGGATTATCAACACGGCCAGTCTTGCCGCCTTCTCGTCGATGGGCGGTTTCGCCGTTTATGCCGCTTCAAAAGCGTATGTCCTCAACTTTAGTCTTGCTCTGGCGGCAGAACTCGAATGTTCCGGCATTGCGGTAATCGCCCTTTGCCCAGGCTCCGTAGATACCGAATTTGCCGATGTGGCAAGCGAAGGATTGCGTAAAAAAGTGCTGCACGGCAAAAGCCCCGCTCTGGTCGTAAAACACTGCCTAAAACTGCTGGAAAAAGGCAAAAAGATAGCGATTATGGCGTTAAAATGGCGCATTAAAGCTTTTTTGCCCCGCTTTTTCAGCCGCTATTTTACTGCCAAAGTTACCATGTTTACCGAAAAGCGTCCCTCCCGCGCAGATGCCCAACACTGACCGCCAGCCGGCAAACTCGAGTTGAAAATGAGACACGAGCCGGATATACTAACGTCATGATGATGCGCTCGGTTTTTTCGAATATCTCACCGCTTGATCACCGGTATTCAATTTCTGAACAGGATGTGTTTGATGCGCTTGTTCCCTATCTTTCGGAAGATGCGGCGCTCAGAGCTTGCGCCCAAGCAGAAATTGCTTTGGTAAAAGCGCATCTTTCTTTGCGGAAACGCCGGACACCTCAGCTTGATGCGGCGCTTAATTCATCGCTTGAGCGTTTTAAGCCGGAAGCTGTATATGCCGAGGAAGAAAAAACCAGACACAGTATGCGCGCTCTGGTAAATGTCCTTAAAACGCTTGTTCCGCCGGAGGCTGCCCCGCTGGTACATCTGGGGGCGACAAGCGCCGATATACTTGACAGCGCCCTTGCCTGGCGCATTAAAGAAGCGTCCTCCACTGTTGTGATGCCGCTGCTTCGAAGACTGGAGGCGTTGTTGTGCGATATTACTGAACGCGAGGCGGCGACGCCTCAGGTTGGGCGCACTCACGGCCAGCATGCAGTGCCTATCACCGTTGGTTTTGCCTTTGCCGGGTATACGGCCCGGCTTGGAAAATCAATTCTTGAACTTGAACAGCGCATTTGTGCGCTTAAAGGCAAGCTTTCCGGAGCTGTAGGCGCGTATAATGCAACAAGCATGATAACACCAGACCCCGAGGGGCTTGAACAGGCTTATCTTGCTGAACTTGGCCTTGAACCTTCTGAATACAGTACGCAGCTTGTTGAACCGGAATATCTCTTACGCTTGCTGCTGGAGATGACAACTGCGTTTGGCATTATAGCAAACCTAGCAGATGACCTTCGGAATTTGCAACGGAGCGAGATTGGCGAACTTAAAGAAGGCTTTGACGATGCTCAGGTTGGATCATCGACAATGCCGCAAAAACGCAATCCATGGAATAGTGAACATGTAAAAAGTCTTTGGAAGGCGTATATGCCGCGCGTAACGACATTCTTTCTTGATCAGATCAGCGAACACCAGCGTGATTTGACCAACTCTGCCAGTCAGCGTTTTGTTGCAGAGTATATTACCGGTTTTGCCTGTGCTGCTCGCAGAATGATTTTGATTGTTGAAGGGTTAAGCTTTAATCGTGAGCGGCTTCGTGCGAATCTTGCCGGCGGCAGTATCGAAGGCGGCATACTTGCCGAACCTGCCTACATACTTCTTGCCGAAAGCGGCGTAAATGATGCTCATGAAGTGGTGCGCCGTGTTACCTTGCGGGCTGAAGAACAGCATTTATCTTTTGCACAGGCGCTCAGCGAAGAACAAGAGGCACTTGCAGCCATTGAACAAACCATGCGCCGTCTAAATCTGTTGAGCAGTGATGAATGCGCGTTAGATTTTTTTCAAAAACCAGAACGTTATCAGGGACGCGCTGTGGAAAAAGCACGCGCAATGGCACGTAAATACCGTGCAAAAGCGCCGAAATGACGGCGCAAGCTTAGTTTCTAACAGGCCGGTAGATGTTGGGGTCGGATGCACCCGAAGAAGAACCGCCGCCGCCGCGCCCTCCACGGCCGCGCAGCCACGAGGGCAATGCAAGATTGGTGCTGCCAAAATAATAGCCAATCGCAACGGTAAGCTTACCGCCTGCACCAAAAACAGTTGAATCTTTATATTCAGGGTTTGTTGCTATCCGGTCGATAACGGCATTTTCACGGGCGGTATTGACCTTTATGCCAAAAGTAAGCTCTGTTCGAATAAAAAACGCTTCATTCAGAAAAAAATCAGCGCCTGCGCCAATGCGGAACCAGAAGGTACTCCAGTCTGTTGCGTTACCCTGGTAGCTGTCGCCAGCATTTTGCTGATCATACCCTGTGTTATCACGGAGGCGCATCGAAATACAGATTCGTCCCTCAATACCTAAAAGCGGAAATATCGTAAATCTATTAAACTCAAACGGATATTTGCCCATAAGCGAAATATTCACCGTCGCGCCGCTTAAGTCTGCATCTTCCCGGTCGGTTCCTGTAGTTAAACTGAGCATTTCGTTACCGGTAATATAGTTAAAAAGGCCGGTAAAACCCAGGCTGAATTCAACATAATCAACATCAAAAAACGCAAAAAAACCAGCGGAAAGTATTGAATAGGTAAAAGATCCTTCATAGCCAAGCTGATACGCATGGTTTGCCTGAATAGTTGTACTGCTAAAATCAGTAATAGCGCCTAATCCTGCAATAATGGGTATCTCAAGTGCAGAAATACTGGAGGTTGAGATTACAAATGCCGCAGTTATTGCCACTATTCTTTTCACACGGACTATCCTTACTCCTGTTATCGGAACTTCGGAACTAAACTTTAATTTTGAAGTAATATTAACCTTTGCTGTAATAATGACAAATATCACTGTTTAAGGCTCTTTTTTTTCCACTTTTTCCCTGCACTAAAGCGCCTGCATAGGCTCCACGTTTAAGGCTATGGAAGGAGTTTGAAATTATGGAACAGACTGCACAGGAGACATACACCAGTGATCCGATAAGCGAAGCTGCGCGCACTCTTTTTGGAATGACATACCTTTTCCCCTATCAACGGCTTGTTGTTGGGAATATTATGGAAGCCGCGGCAGCGCTTGGCGCAGAAGGGGCGGCAGGTAACAACGACGACCGCGCGACGACAGGGCGGCAAATCGTTATCCTGCCTACCGGCGCAGGAAAGTCACTTTGTTTTCAGCTGCCTGCAATGCTGCTTGAAGGCCCAACGCTGGTTATCTATCCAATACTTTCGTTCATGGCCGACCAGGAACGCCGCCTCGCCGAAAAAAACTTTGCTCCGGTACTATTGCGCGGTGGTCAGAGTGCCGAAGAACGCACGGCTATTTTTGACAAACTCAAATCGGGCGCAAGCCGGTTTATTATCTCAAATCCTGAAGTGCTTTTGACGGAGAAAATTCTTGCCGAATTACCTAAACTCGGTATTGCCCACATTGTAATTGATGAGGCACATTGTGTAAGCGAATGGGGAGAAAGTTTTCGTCCTAGTTATCTTGAGATTAACCGGATTATCGAAGCATCCGGCGCGCCTTTGGTAACAGCCTTTACAGCGACGGCATCGGCGTTGGTTCTGGAAAAGATTGAGCGCTTTATCTTTGGTTCTGCCGGAGCGCATCGTATTATTGGGAATCCTGACCGTTCGAACATCAGCTATGCAGCGCGAGGATGTGTGCTGCGTGATCTTGCTGTCCGCGATCTTATCAGCATCAGCGAAAAACCGGCGATTGTTTTTTGTTCCTCGCGGCCCGGCACAGAAAAGCTTGCCCGGTATTTACGGAACAGTCTGGGCAGTAGCGAAGTGCGTTTCTATCATGCGGGACTTGAACGCGCCGAAAAAACTGCTGTTGAAAAATGGTTTTTTTCGAGTGCGGACGGTATTCTTGTAGCAACCTGCGCTTATGGAATGGGTGTCGATAAACCGAATATCAGAACGGTGATTCACCGGGATTGCCCGCCTTCTGTCGAAGCGTATCTTCAGGAATCTGGACGTGCCGGACGGGACGGAGGTTTTTCTCGCGCATGGCTTCTCTGGGGCCCCGACGACGAAGCGGCGGCACGGCGTGCCAAAACTGATTCCGACAGGAAACGCCTTGAAGAACTTTTTGCGTTTGCACGCAATACGATGAACTGCCGCCGAGAAACGCTGTTACACATGCTTAATTACGAGGGAGAGAGCACCAAGCCGGAATCTGAATGTTGCGATGTCTGCACAGGAACATCTCGTGCTCTTTTGCGCGAACAGACGGCGCTTACCGAATTTTTCCGCCAGAACAAACGAGCACTCAAACTGAACGAAGCCGCTGTGGTTCTTGCCCGCAATGGCCATATTGGGTGGTCGGCGGACGAAGCTCGCTGCGCCATCACACATTTTATTGATACGGGAATACTCCATCAGCATAGGCACTTTCCCTGGAAAGATACCATAACCATCCGGTCTGTTAAGCGGGAAAAACCAGGAACAGGGCGTAGTTAACGCAGGAAATCCAGCAGGGTTTGCGGGAGTATCCGTGCGGCAGTTTGGAGCGCCGCCTTATGGGACATATCCATCATTCCAAATTCCATTGCCGCGCTTGCCAGATCCAGTCCAGCTTCGCGGCTGAGTGTTTCGTTTACATCCTGAATCTCCCGGTTCAACCGGCTCCACGTGGATTCAACACGCTCCTGGCGGCTTCCTACAACTGCACGGCGCGCGTTGACATTTGCCAGTGCCTGATCCATACCACCAAGCCCCTGACCGCCAACATAGGCACTGTCGCCGCGCAGCAGCGCGTCCCGCAAACCAATTGCAACCTCAAAAATTGAACCGCCTGAAATCTGCGCGGACGGATCCCAATTAGGCGCCCCTTGTAACGAATTACCGCGTATCAGTCCAAGATCCCGCAAAACCTGCGAACCTTCAGCGTCCTCAAGCGTTATAAGATGGGCATCAAGACCTTCAAGTGCAAGCCCTTGGGTATCCCGGTCAATATATGCTTTAACCGGCGCCGCTGAATCGTTGATTTTTGCCGCGATTGTCCGCACATTGTCTCCCACGTGCAGCTGAATTTCCACGCCGTCAATAAAAATCGCCGCATTTTCCTGTACCTGGTAGGTGCTTGCATCAAATGATGAAATTGCCTGCATACGCTCTGCCCAAAAAGCATGACCGCCTGCAATGTCAAGATCGGCATAAGTCCGGTCGGTAATTTCGGTGCGGCGGTGCGCCCCCGCTCCCCGGTATTCAAATTCAACTGGCGCAGGACCATCAAGCCCGTTTACCGTGCCTTCAACAATGCGAAATGGAGCGGTAAAAGATTTATCACCGGCAAAAATATATGAACCATCAGGACTTGTCGCATTGGCAATAGTCCCCAGCTCTTTAACAAGTTCATTCACTTCTACAGCCATTGCCCGGTTATCTTCGGCAGTATAAATGCCGTTGGCTCCTTGTACGGCAAGTTCCCGCAGGCGCTGTAGTATATCATTTGCCTGCCCCATGTGGTCATCAACATGTTTGTAGTGCTCGCGGGCGCGCTGAGTATTTGTTTCAAAACGTTCCAGCCGGGTAAGGTATGATGAATAGCGCACTGCGTGCGACGCTGCAAGCGGGTCATCGGCAAGTTCACGAATTCGCGTCTGGTTGGCGATCTTTGCCTGAATACTTGCTATTCCCTGTTCTTTTCTGCGCAGGTAATATTGCACATCATCATTGGGCATATTTGTTGAAATTCGTTCCATAGTCTTTCGCTCCTTTGCCTCTACGGCACATTTCTATTTCGGTATATACTAAAAGCGACTTAAGGATGAATCTGTGACGGAACTGCACTATCTTAACTTTGAAAAGGCATCTGAGGCATCGTTTTTGGCCGCTTGTAAGCTGCTTTCGCCGGATGAGCGTGTGCGTGCATTTGCATACCGGAATGAGTGTTCCCGGCGGCAGACGGTATTTGCCCGCTATCTGCTTGCGGCACGATTAAGCGCAGGGCAAACACTTTCACTTGAGTATACGCCGTCTGGCAAACCCCTCTGCGCGGCGCTGGGGCATATCAGCATATCACATACGGATAACATGGTATGTGTGGCAATAAGCAATCGTGAAATAGGCGTTGACATTGAGCTCATCCGGCAGAGCCGCGCCTGTGCAAGTACAAGATTCTGGACGGAAGAAGAGCAGGCATTTATCCAGAACAGCACGAGAAGGGATAAAGCATTTTTACATTTATGGACCCGAAAAGAAGCGTTCTTAAAGGCACAAGGGGGGGGGTGGCACGGCAGTGCTGGTAAATATTCATGTATTCATGATACGATACATGAATCTGAACAAGGAAAGATAATTATTTGGCATCTTCAATCGTTTAATTTGAGCGGCAGCTATACAGGTGCGTTGTGCACTCGTGATTATAAGGATGAGTATACACTACAGGAAGCCGCCCTGCCCTTTTAGCGGCCTATCTCTTTATGATCGCGCAACTCAACAACTTTAAAACTATCATCGGCGGAATCATGGCGGACAACACAGTTACGCCCTGATTCCTTTGCTTTATATAAGGCTGCGTCCGCCGCATTGTAAAGTTCGTTAGCATCATTCTGAGAGCCGCCCCGCATGATATACAAACCAAGACTTGCGGTAACACAGGTTGCAACACTGGATTTTGCGTGGGGAATATGCATATCGATGATCATCTGGCGGAGTTTTAAAGCAACACGCTCCGCTTCGTTGGTACGGTTTTCCGTCCAGAGTACAATAAATTCCTCACCGCCAATCCTCGCCGCATAAACACGTTCTTCATCAACAAGGCGTTTAAGCACCGCACCGACTGTCTGCAGCACAACATCACCTTTATGATGACCATAATGATCATTATAGTTTTTAAAGAAATCAATGTCCATCATAATAACACAAACAGTTTGGTGAACATGCCGGCATACAGATATATAAAAATTTACAGATTGTTCAAAACTCCGTCTGTTATTTAGACTGGTTAATTGATCATGTATGCTCTCTTCATGATAGCGATTGCGTTCTTTTTCCAGTGATTGTGATGTGATAAGCCCTTTGATAAATACGTACGAGATATACCAATTCATCGTCATAGCAATGATGCAGCATGCGGCGACATTCAACACGTCATAATAACTTTCCATCGCCATTTCGATGCCAAATAATTTCTCTGCATAGGTATAGGCAAGGGCAAAAAGTGAAAGTATCCCAACATTATAGATCAGTGCCAAAAGTGCATCAAAAATAAAAATGATTTCAAGACTAAAAAAGAACAACAAAAAACGAACTGTATACAATCCTTGATCAATAATACAGATATAGAGCGCAAAACTGAAAATTGCCAGGGAAAAAAGCATAATGCCTGTAACATAAGCACCTTTGTTTTTTACATTTTTTTTAACCAGATAGGTGCTGTATAAAAAAACAAGAACCTGAAAAATCGCAAAAAAATAATACACAATATTATGATGTACAAGTCCGCTTGGATAAAACGAAAGCAGCATAATAATGCATGCTGTTGCGATGCTTATTACGCCAAGTCCAATAGCATTATGTTCGTTAATTGCAGCGCGGCATACTTCGACTTTTTCCCGAGAAAATCCATAATAAAGCCATTTGTCAACAACAGAAGTGCTATGTTCATCGCAGGCACGTGCTTTATTGTTCATGTGCGAATCCTATCATGCCTGGATGAGATTGTCCACGCATTTTTTCTAGGCAAGTGCCGCAACAGCCGCCCCAAAAAGAGAGGCGTGCTCGACAGGGGCTATACGGTAAAAACGGGGCGCTTTGCGGCAAAGAAGGCGGTGCAGATGACCTTCAAGACTTTCCCGCAGATGATGGTAACGCATAAATGTTGTCCCTTCCACAGCAATGCGAAAAGGGCTAAGCGGGTTGAAGCCGGCGCCAACATGTTCAACAGTTCCGGCAATAAGCCCCGCCGACAGAAGTGCCGCCCGTTCCGTAACAAGCGACGCAAGATAGACCGCGGCAGCTACAGTATCACGGTCTGCCGGAGAAAACAAGCTGCCCAGCACCCCTTCTAAAGCCAAAGGCCGGTGCAAAAATTCATTAAGGTCGCGGGTTTCAAGATGAGACATTTGAAGAAGCGCCTCCTGACCAGCCCAACAGAGGAGTTTTTCATGAATGGCCCGCTTATAAATGAGCAGCACAAGTCCTCCAAGGTATGCTCCTGCAACCGCTTTTTCCAGTATATGAAAACCGGGTATTGTTGTCGCAGCATCAAATTCACGGTCAAGCAAGCCCTGCCAGCGCTGCGCCCACGCTCCAGATTCGGCTACAACAATTTGCGGCCGTTCACAGGAATTAAAGTTAATCTTGGGGATCGAACGTTCCATATAGGCTGTGTTCACTCCTGTGCCGAGAATAAAGCCCATAAGTTCACCGGCTTCCACACCTATTTTGTCGGGTGCCATTTCGCCGCTATCACGGGTTTTGTCGGCAGGGCGCACGGGAATCTGGGTGACGCCGGCCAGCAGCGTTGCTGTTGTATCATTCAGGAAAACGATGTGCTCTGGTGCGGATATACCACGTTTTGCCAGCGCCTCACGAAGGCCGGCGCCCAGCGAGCGCCCTGTCAACTCCGGCACATCAACTTCTTTGCTCATTGCCCCGGGGATACCGTCGCCATCTTTTGTAACTTCCATTTCGTAGGAAAAACAGAATCCCATACCGGTAATCGCTTCCGCACCGGAAAAACAAGGCGCTGCCGCATGGGCAAGTTCGTCAAAAAATTCTGCCGCGCTTAAGCGGCCCTGCGTACCTGGCATAGGGGCGCGTTCGGTGATAAACGGTACAGGACGACCGTGCTCATCGAAGCGGATGCGGGAAACACGAAGATTTGTTCCGCCTGCATCCAAGGCAACAACAGTCTTGTTCGGCGGAACAACAGAAATCGGAGAAAGATGCGATGGTATCATGGGGAGGCTTGACGAATCACCGCGCAAGCCTCGCTCCATATCAACACAAAAATCCTGGACAAGAGACTCTGCGTCTATACAAGCATAATGAAAGCCGTAGTAACGTGCAAAATCATCCAGAACCGCTGTGTTTATCGCCATTCTATGCTCTCCATTAGTCGATTGTCGCACTTGCGGGAGAGGTGTCCTTATCGCCGCTATCTCCGCCAAATACATCAATCGCTTTACCGGTTACTCTGAATGTCCCTTGCGACAGGCCGGTTATTTCAACAGAGCCTGAAACTGTTGCCGACGCTAAAGTCGCACTGACAGTAACAGTTTGGAATCCAATACCTGTGCCACTGGCTTTAACAGAAAAGCTCAGCACACTGGTAGATGGATGATAATTGCCCCACTTGATTATCAGCTTTGCAGGAGCCTGTGCTGAGCTTAACACCAAACTACCAGTTTTTGGGAATGGAAGTGTCGCCGACGATGTTACCGCGATTGGTTTGCTCTGCTTTGTAAATTTATCAGTAACAACCCCTTCAAAGGTTATAAGCTGGCCATTAGGCAGACCTTTAAATGTATACGTATTGGCGCTTGCCGATGCAGTATCAAGTGTAAGCTGCGTCGAGTTACGTTTAATAACCAAACCTTTAACGTATGCCGGCATAGCAGTTGCGCTCGCTGAACCATTCCACCAGGATGAACTTGGTGTTATGGATGCCGAAAACAGAGACCATGATGGCCATGCCGTTACACATCCAAGGCTTGGCCACGACCAACTAACGGGAATTTCCGATGTTTGAATAGTGCCTGTTTTTATTTGAGCCAGCGGCAGCAACGCAATCTTATATTCTTTTTCAAAAATATCACTTATATACATGTCATCTTTTACTGCAACTGCTTTTATTGTCATCGTATCAATAAGCATGATAGGAACGCCTGTTTGCTTGGTTGAATTTATCGTAGGCAGACTGCCATCTGTTGTGTAGTGAACGACAGCTTCAGGTTCACTTGGGCATGAAAGCATTATTTTTACCCCAGGGATATAGCTGAGCCCCTCGCTGCCATTTTGCCAGATTGTGCCGGTTGCCATAGGCACAACATCTGCGCCAAAGCTCAATGATGCCGAAGGATTGTCGCTTAGCAGTGCTTTGAGCAGGATAATCTTGCCGGAAACACCACCCGAGCCTCCGTAGTATTTATTGCCTTTACTGCCTGCGCCGCCTTTGCCGTTATCTTCGCCGGAACCATCTTTGCCGTTGGTTCCGGCCATTGCCGCGCCCCAACCGCCTTCGCCGTTCTTCCTGTCGGTCGCGTTGGTACCATTTTGTCCGTACGTTGTCCCCTGTGCGCTTCCGCCGCCGCCGCCGCCGCCGCCGATGGAAATACGGAGCAGATCACCGGCTACCAGCGAAATTCGGTCTTGAACAAATTCACCATCATAACCAGGCTGGCCATCTGCGCCGCCTTTACCGCCGGCACCGCCTATGCCGCCCTTTGCATCAATAGTCTGTTTTATCTCTCCGGTTCCAGGATCAATAATCTGAAGTATCGTGTCCGCGCCGGCACCGCCAGAACCGCCGTTACTCCGTTTTGTATTTTCGTTAGCGCTATAACCGCCCGAGCCGCCGCCGCCGCCGCCGCCGATGCAGACGACATCGACATCACCATCAGTCTCGCATTTTATTTCGACATACCCAACGCCATATTTTGCCCGCCACGGAATAAGCGCCCTGATGCAGTCAACAACGCCTTCTGCATTAAGCGCCTGGCTTGTCGCAAATGCCCCATAACCATACTTTGTCTCGCCATTATTGGCACGGTCAATCATCCGTAAAAGATACTCGTAACTTGCCGCTTTTGTGTTGTCTGCCGGGGGCAGAAAATCTGATTTCCCCAAGGCGTCGTTAATCGCATCATTAACAAACTGAAGTGAAACAGGCGCCAAAAAGGACGCTATTTTTTCATCATCAGTATCAGACAATGGATCAACACTTGTAATATACTCATCGTATGAAACATCATAAATTTCACTCGCCTCGACCGTATTGGCATCTTTTTTTCCAAGACGGTCAACGTTCAGTTTAAGCGACTTGTCAAGCCGAGACATACTGTAGTTGTCCAATTCAGTATTCACCAAAGACCGCGGATCGGACGGGCCTGATGCCTCCGACTCCAATTGCCCGCACGAAAAAATCAAAAGGACGCACAAAAACGCCCCGCATTGCCATAACTTCACAAAATCCTCCTTAAAAAACTGAAAGCCTAGAGTTAAATATACCTTATTTGTACCACACTGTCAATTTTATTGTCGGTTTTTTGGGCAGGTTTTTTGAGTACTTTTCGGCTTATTTTTTTATTTTCTGAAGTTTTTTATCAAAACATTCTTCAAGTCTTATAAATTTCTCTTTTAGTTCTATGCCGCCGGCAAAGCCGGTAAGGCTGCCGTCGCTGCCGATTACCCGGTGGCAGGGAACGATGATTGCAATGGGATTAGCGTTCAAGGCACCGCCTGCCGCCCGGGCGGCCTGTTCGTTCCCCGCCGCCCGCGCTATTTCGCGGTAACTTACCGTTGTGCCGTAGGGAATAGTTCGCAGTGCCTCCCAGATTTTCAATTGGAACGGCGTTCCCCGCATTTCCAGCGGCAGATCAAATTCACGCCGTTTTCCTTCGAGATATTCATGTATTTCGTCAAAAGCCGCATGGGTCAGTTCGGTTTCGCGCTCCGGCGATCCGTTGCATGCATCACCAAATGCAACGCCGGTAAGCGCCGTGGCTGTCGCCGTAACCGTCAGCGTAAAAAACGGCATTTTATACCGGTAAACAGCCTCTGTTTTGGTCAATAGCTGCCTTCAAATTGATTGATAAACGTTGTCAGAGCGGCAACGCCTTCGAGCGGCATTGCATTGTAGATGCTTGCCCGCAGCCCGCCGACAAGCCGGTGTCCGGCAAGATTCACAAGCCCGGCAGTCGCAGCCTCGCTTAAAAAGCGCCGTTCGATTTCCGTGCGTTTTTCGGCGAAATTGTCATTAACAACAAAAGGAACATTCATAAGGCTTCTGTCACGCTTTTCAACAGGCGAGCGGAAAAGGCGCGATTGTTCCAGACACTGATAGAGCACAGCCGCTTTTTCACGGTTTAGCCGCGCCATTGCCTCAAGTCCGCCTTGCGCAATAATCCATTCAAGTACCAATGACATAACGTAGATTGACCAGCAAGGCGGTGTGTTAAAGAGTGATTTTTCACGTTCATGGATGTCGTAGCGGAGCATCACCGGCGTCCACGAAGGAGCCCGTCCGATGAGGTCTTTCCTGATAATCACTACGGTGCAGCCTGCCGGCCCTAGATTTTTCTGTGCGCCTGCATAAATAACGCCGAACTGCCGGACATCAAGCGGACCGGAAAGCAGGCATGACGAGGCATCGGCAACGAGAGGAATCTCGCCGGTGGCTGGAATTGTGCTCCACGCAGTCCCAACAATCGTATTGTTAAGACAAATATGGTAGTAAGCATCATCAGCGGCGGCAGGGGGGGGATTGGGAATGTATGTATAGTTTTTATCCTGGGAAGAAGCACGAATCCGGATTTTAACATATTTTGCCGCTTCGTCCGCGGCTTTTTTTGCCCACACGCCGGTATCAACGTAAGTGGCAGACTTAAGCGGTTGCCCCGGTTCGCTGCCGGCGAGATTAATCGGCAGCATTGAAAATTGAAGCATCGCGCCGCCCTGTAAAAAAAGCACCGCATAATTATCAGGAATTGCAAGAAGGCTCCGGAAAAGCCGTTCAGTTTTTTCTATAATCTGAATAAATTCTTCCGCACGATGGCTCATCTCCATGACAGACTGGCCTGTGCCTCCCGCCGATTTAATCTCCGCCCCGGCCTTTTCCAGCACAGCAAGCGGCAGCATCGACGGCCCCGCGGAAAAATTATACACCCGTTGCATAACACCCCACCCTACCATAAAGTACGCGCTCTGAATACAGGGGACGTGACGCTTGAACAAACGAATGCGGAGCAAAATCAGGGGGGGCTGACGGTGCCTCCAGCGTTTGGATATAAGACGAGCGAGATTTGCTGGGCAGGCAGTGGTTTATTAATGAAAGATCGCATACACTTTATGGCGTGAATCAATATCGAATTGTAGGAGGGCCGCCGGTTTCCGGCACGGTGCGTGTAAGCGGCAACAAAAATGCCGCCCTTCCGTGTATAGCCTGCGCTCTTCTTACTGATGAAGAAATAATATTGCGCAACATTCCCGGCATTGAAGATGTGCATGTGATGATCGAGATATTCCGTGCGCTGGGCGGGCGGGCGGAAGCCTCTGCGCCCAATGAATGGCGGCTTTGCAGCGCAGGCATTTCGCGGTCTGATGTTCCTGTCGAACTTGCAGAGAAGATTCGTGCATCAATACTTTTTGCCGGGCCGCTTATTGCCCGGACAGGCCGCGCCGTACTGCCGCCGCCGGGAGGTGATGTTATTGGACGGCGGCGGCTTGATACGCACTTTCTCGCTCTTACCGAGCTGGGAGCTGAGGTCACCGTGCGCGAAAACTACGAATTCAATGTGGCACGGCTGCGGGGAAGCGACATTTTTTTGGATGAAGCTTCCGTTACGGCAACAGAAAATGCCATCATGGCGGCGGTGCTTGCCCAGGGCGAAACCATACTCACAAACGCCGCTTCTGAACCGCATTGCCAGGATCTGTGCCATCTCCTTGCCAAAATGGGGGCGCGCATCGAAGGCATAGGCTCGAATCGGCTTTGTATAAACGGTGTGGATAAGCTTTATGGCTGTGAATTTGAGATTGGCGCTGATTATATGGAAGCCGGTTCGTTTATCGGTCTTGGGGCAGTTACTCGCGGAGAACTTATTATTGAAGGTGTCCGGCCGCGCGATATAAGGCCGGCGAAAATCCCTTTCAGTAAACTTGGTATTGTTTGGGAGCATGATGGAACAACGATTCGTCTTTCAGGAAAGCAGATGCTTAAAGTAAATCATGATTTAGGCGGCATGATACCCAAGATTGATGACGCGCCCTGGCCGGGGTTTCCGCCGGATTTAACAAGCATCATCACCGTTGTTGCCACACAGGTTGAAGGCACGGTGCTTGTCCACGAGAAAATGTTTGAATCGCGCATGTACTTTGTTGATATGCTTATTGGAATGGGTGCGCGGATTGTGCTGTGCGACCCCCACCGTGCAGTTATTTCCGGGCCGGCAAAGCTTTCCGGGTCAGAAGTTACCAGCCCCGATGTCCGGGCCGGCATGGCAATGGTGATAGCGGCGCTCTGTGCCGAAGGGAAAAGCCTTATCCGTAATGTCTATCAGATTGAACGCGGTTATGAAAACATCGTCGCACGGCTTACTGCGCTGGGGGCTCAAATTGAAAAATGCGCGTAAACCGAATTTTGGAGCACAGGTGCGCCGGTTTATGAGGTGTTTTTAAGAAAATCAACTTTGGGAAGTACCGCATTTGATTCCGCCGCGGCTTTGTTTTCTTCCCGGATTGCCGCATACACTTCTTCTCGAAATACTTTTACGGTTTTGGGAGCGTTTATCCCGACGCGCACCTGATCTCCTCGCAGCTCAATAATTGTAACGGTAATATCATCACCTATGACGATTTTTTCATCAGTTTTGCGCGAGAGTATCAGCATGGCGCCTTCTTCGATGCGGAAAGTTCTTTTTGAATATCGTGCCGTATAGTCCAGCGCGGATCGTTTAAAATAACCTGTTTGCCAAGCCGACTGTCGCGGTTAATTACAATGGGGCCCTGTAAATTGGCCGTCATGGGGCCGCCGTCACGCGGTATCGTAACAATCGAGAAAAAAAGCGCGCTTTCCGGGCTTTTTACCCCGATTTCTGCCAACTCATCATCATTAATATCCATCTCGTAATCAGGGCGGAAGAGAAAAGGATCGATGAGCACAAATGCAGCGCCTGCGCTTTCCAGCGATTGAAGCCAGTAATAAGGCTGATTTTCGCCATCAAGAAGCACATAATCTTTTAATGCCTCAAACCCAAAAAGTCCTGCCGGAAATGTTATTTTCTGCCGCTCATCAACATCAATAGTACCATAAGCCTTTGTATTAACTGTCAACGCCGTCCTACCTTGCTTTTTACTATACCCTGCTGCTTAAAATTATTCCAGCCAGATAATGCTTAGGGCTGCCGGCATTGGAATAATTCTTTATTACTCAATCGGGCCAATCCAGTTGCTGACAAGATCAAAACCATTGGGCTGCTTGCGGATTGCGCATAGGTACTTACCTGTCAAGGCGCCTATACCTGTACTGCTTTGTGGAATGGCGTTAAGCTTGTTGTGATCCGTTCCGCTGTATGACGCATTAGTACCAAGTTCTTTCGCACCACTATCACCAGGGGCAGAACCCACATACCACCGATACATACTCTTCAGTGCAAAATTTTCCGTACTTGTGGCAACAACTTCCTTTCCTACTTTGGCCTCTCCGGTAATGGTAATAATGCCGAGGGGCTCATCCTGCGGCTTGCATCCCGCCAGGCAAATGGCAATAACCGCACTAAATGTTATAATTTTAATATACGAGGCCAATAGCCTCGTGGTTTGGTTCAATTTCATAGAGTGTTCCTTGTAACTATAATTTCCCATAACTTGCCCGCAAATTCAGGATATGTCAAGCCATTGTTGTGGCGCTAGGGCCGCCGCAAAAAATATAACTGAAAGGCCGCTTGACAAAAAGCAAAAATCTGGTAAAACTATGCCCGAGAGGTTACGATGGGTAAAGTAATTCAGTTTATTAAAGAATGTCACGGCGAGTTAAAAAAGGTTATTTGGCCTTCTCGTGAAGATGTTTATAGTTCAGTTAAAGTAGTAATACTTTCAACAATACTCATTGCTGCTGTTTTGGGGATTGTAGATTTCCTTCTTTCCCTTGGTGTCCAGATCATTTTTTAGCAGGAAAGGTAGGATATGGCGTCCGCATGGTATGTGCTTCAAGTTTATTCGGGATACGAAAACAGAATTGAAAAGATGATTCGTCAATCGATCAGTGATGCTTCGCTTGATAAAACAATTGTCCGCGATGTAAAAGTCCCTGTTGAACAGGTAACTGAAGTAAAAGAAGGCAAAAAACGAACTCAAACTAAAAAATTTTTCCCTGGGTATATACTTCTTGAACTTGATTTGCCCACGCATGAATGGGTTGGCGTATGTAAACAGCTCCGCGAGCTTCAGGGAGTGAACGGTTTTGTCGGAACTCCGGCGAACAAGCGCCCAATGCCGCTTACTCCCGAAGAAGCACGGCTTATTCTTCAAAAATCCGGAGAACTTAAAGGCGAAAAACCGGCTCGGGCGCGGCAGAGCTTCGCGGTGGGTGAACAAATCAAGATAACTGAGGGGCCCTTCGAGTCGTTTACCGGCACTATCGAAGAAGTTAATGCCGAAAAAAATAAATTGAAGGTGATGGTCGGCATATTCGGCAGGAATACGCCGGTTGAAGTTGATATAATGCAGGTCGAAAAAATTGCATAACTGAAAACCCAGGAGGGGCGGTATGGCAAGTACGGCGAAAATTCGGAATGTGACGATTGCCGGGCACGGCAGTACGGGAAAAACAACGCTTTTTGAGCGCATACTTTCGAGCGCCGGAGCTATTGCCAAACCGGAAACGATCGAATCCGGAAAAACAGTAAGCGATTCAGCGCCGGAGGAAATTCAGCACAGGATTTCAATTTATACTGCGCTGGCGCATTTTGAATGTAACGGTACGGGCGTTAATCTTTTTGATACACCCGGCGCGCCTGATTTTGCAGGCGATGTTCATCTTGCATTCCGCGCCGCGGAGCTTGCGATGCTTGCTTGTGACGGCCGTGCCGGAATGCAGATTGAAACAATCAAGCTGTGGCGGCATCTTGACGACTGCGATAAACCGCGGGGAATAGTCGTTACAAAACTAGATGAAGAACGTGCCGGCTACTACACTGCGCTTGCCGACATTAAAGAAAAAATCAAGATTTCGCCGGTGCCGCTGACAATACCGATGGGCGAGGGAGCGGCTTTCAAAGGCGTCATTGATGTACTTAAAGAGGTCGCCTATTTTGCCGGGCCGCCAGGCGAGGCTGAAAAAGAAGGCCCCATTCCTGCCGAATACAAAGATGCGGCGATTGATGCGCGGCTCCGTGTGATGGAAGCCGCTGCGGACAGCGATGAAATTCTCACGGAAAAATACATACTCCTTGGCGCATTGGAACCGGAAGAAGTCTACAACGGCCTTTACGAAGGATTGGCCTCGAACCTGTATGTGCCCGCTTTTGCCATGTGTGCTGTGAAAAATTCAGGATTAACGGCATTTCTTGACTTCATCACAAATATTGCGCCCGCGCCGGAGACTGCCCGAGACAGGGCGCGCCGGGAAGATGGCAGCGAAGAAGAGGTGCTGGTGTGCCGTGGCGCACCGCTGCGGGCGCTTGTTATCAAAACGGTATATGATCAGTTTTCCGGTAAACAATCGTGGGTTAAGGTTGTTTCCGGCGTGTTAACGGCGGAAAGTGAGATTGTTGTTAACGAAAACAAAAAGGAACGCATCGGCAAGCTTTTTACCGCGGTGGGCAGGAAGCTGAATGAAACGCGCGAACTTTCTGCCGGGGCTATTGGCGTAATTGCCAAATCGGCATCGCTTAAAACAAATGATACAATTGCGGCTTCTTCCGGTGTAGCCCCGTTCGTTCCGCTTCAACTGCCAGAACCTGTTTATTCCCTGGCAGTAAACGCTGTTTCCAAAAAAGATGATGTAAAATTGGGCGAATTTTTAAGCCGCATTGCCGAAGAAGACAAAACCTTTGCCTCTGTGTTTAACAGCGAGACAAAAGAGACGGTAATTTCTGGAATGGGAGAGTTGCACATTAGTATTGTACTGAATAAGGCGCGGCAGAGTCAGAAAATTGAGCTTGAGACGCACACGCCCCGCGTTGCGTACCGCGAAACGATAACCAAAAACGGTAGTGCGGAATACACGCACAAAAAACAAACTGGCGGGCACGGCCAATATGGCAAAGTTATGTTAGAAATCGCGCCGCTTCCACGGGGAGAGCATTTCCGGTTTGTAAATGCGATTTTTGGCGGCGCTGTACCGAAAAATTACATTCCTGGTGTGGAAAAAGGCATCGTTGAAGGTATGGCGCGGGGTGTACTTGCTGGCTACCCCGTTGTTGATGTTGAAGTAAAACTTACTGATGGTAAATATCATCCAGTAGACTCTTCTGAACTGTCGTTCAAGCTTGCTGCACGTAATGCATTCCGCGAAGCGATGAAAAATGCCGCGCCGGTACTTCTTGAACCGGTAATGAATTTGACCGTGTTTGTTGAAGAAAAGTATTTAGGTGATGTGATGAGTGATCTTTCAAGCAAGCGCGGCAAAATTCAGGGGCAGACTTCAATTGGCAGCGGTATTGAAGAGATACACGCCCAGGCACCCCATGCCGAGATTCTTCGCTATTCACTGGATCTGCGTTCGTTAACGAGCGGAACAGGCTCTTTCAGCATGGAATTTAGCCATTATGCACCGTTGAGCGGCCGCGGCGCTGACGACGTTATTAAAGCCGCCGCGTCGTTTCGTGAACAGGAAGCGGACGAATAGATGCTATAGGGGCTGCTCATGCCGAATTTTGCCTTTGAACGCCCCGTTTTTGCCCTTGCCGCACTGCTTTCTCCATTTGCTTTTGTTATTGCAGGGCGGTTCTTCCGCAGAGCATTCAGTCTTTCACTTTCGCTTGGGCCGCCCGGCGGTGCGATTTTCAAAGCGCCGTTGAGCGCCGGCTTCCTAGGACAATTTTGTAAAATAATCACATTTTTTGGGGCGGCGCTGCTTCTTTTGGCCGCATCCGGCCCCATCGCCGTCTCTCCGGCGGTGGTATGGCTTGACCGCGGTGCCGACATACTCTTTGTCATTGACTGTAGTCCAAGCATGGCGGCGCTGGACATTGCCGGTCGGCGCCGGTTCGATGTCTCGCTTGATCTTGTGCGCGATTTTTCGCGGAATCGCCCCGCCGATGCGATAGGTCTTGTCGCGGTAGGCAACGATGCCGCCCTGCTTGTTCCGCCAACAACTGACCGCGCAGCTCTGGAGAGCAAACTTTCATCATTTTATATTGGAGAAATGGGTGATGGTACTGCGCTGGGTATGGGTATATCTGTTGCCGCACTGCATTTAAGCGGGTCTGTTTCGCCGCGCCGTACTATTGTATTGATAACTGACGGTGAAAATAATGCCGGCGCGATTCACCCGGAAACCGCTGCCGAGACCCTGCCTGCCAGAAATATTTCTTTGTATATCATTGCTGTTGGTTCAAGCGGCGAAGTTCCCGTTGATTATGTTGACCCGGTAACGAGGATTAGGCGGACAGGAATGTTTGAATCGCGCTATAATCCCGAGGCGCTTGCGAAAGTTGCTTCGGCAGGGAACGGCGTGTTCATGCCCGCGCCGTCGGCAGAGGCGTTTACCGGTGCATTTTCCCGCGTGAACGAAGCAGAAATTACTGTGAGCCGCTCGGGAGTGCGCGAGCGGAAACGGCCGCTGCACGTACCGATGATTATTGCCGGAGCCTTTATGTGCGCTGCGGCGTTTCTTACCCGGAAAATGGTGTTAGGAGCATTCCTGTGAGCAATGGTTTGGGAACGATGCATCAGCTTAATTTTACCCGCCCAGAACTTTTCTACTATCTTTTTTTGTTAATTCCTGCGGCGCTTCTTATGATAATTCATTATAAACGGCGCTTCCCGGTAATTTCCACGTTTTTTTCCAGCGGGCATGGATACCCGCCGCCCAAATATCTGAACCATCCCGCCCTAAACCTCCGGATCCGGTATTTGATTTCATCGTTGAGTTTTTTACTTTTCTTCGCGGCGTTGGTATGTGCGCTGGCAAATCCGCACATGGGCCGCCGCCTTGTCCGTGAATTCCGGCGCGGATGCGATGTCGCACTTGCCATTGATATTTCGCGGAGTATGACGGCGCTCGACAGCGCGCCGCTTCCTGGCGGCAAGATAGATGATCTTGCTGCAAGCCGGCTTGAACGGGCTGCATGGATAGCGCAATCACTCGTCGCGGCAAGCGAAAATCCGGAAATTATGACAAGTCTTGTTACCGGCGGCGGGATGATGTATCTGCGTTTTGCCGTCGTGCTGGGCAAAGGCAGCGGTGTTCTTGCCGTTCCGCTTACCGCGGATACGGAAGCGGTGCGGGGTGTGCTTGATGCGCTTTCTGCGGATGCGATGACATCACGGGGCACGAATCTTGAAGCGCTTATTGACACGGCAACGGAGGCCTTTTTGGAAAACGCGCCGGCAGGACGGCATATAATCTTGCTTTCGGATGGCGAGGCGCTTTCCGGTTCGCTATCCCATGCCGTTGAACGGGCGCGGGCGCGGGACATTAACATCGTTGCCATAGGACTTGGCTCGACAGGCGGCGCGCTTGTTCCCGGTGGTACGTTTATGCCGGATGGGCGGCCTGAATTTGTCCGGAGTTCTCTGCAAGCCGCCGCCTTACGAAACGCTGTTGAACGTTGTGACGGCATTTATATTGATGGCAATAACAGCGATGTGCTTAAAATCCTTGCTGAAAAAATTTTCCCGCTTGCGGGGGATTCAGCGTGGATACTGCGCGAAGAAGCCGGTTCAAAATGGCATCTTTTTATCATCGCCGCTCTGTTTTTTCTGGGAATCTCTGTTATTGCAACGCTTACCCCCAACTCGCCGGATTCGCGGCAGCAAAGTGATGATCCTTGATTGTTAAAAGCTATTTCTAAAATCCGCAGGACTCGTGGCAGCGAGGTGTGCGATTTTGAGCGTGAGCTTATGCCCACGCTCAAAATCTATAACCCTGAAACTTACTTTAATGTGGGCAAGCTTCCAGTTGAAACCTTGCTGAAGTCCCAGATGTTTGCATCCCAGTTAAGAGTCGTCGTCCAATAACCAGGCGTTTTCAGCGTCTCTGCCGTGACAGTTTCGCCTTCGCGTCCGTTAGCGTCACTTGTACCAGAGAATGTACTGCCAGGTGTCGTATAGCCAAGCTTCATGCTCTCCAGCGCGATGTTACCGGAAACAGAAACACCGCTGGCAGCATTATTAAAGACTGAGCCGATAAGCCGGCCATAGTTTGCCCGGGTGATGCCGAATGATCCGTATGTTGTAGTTGGGCTTGTTGAACAAAGTGCGAGAACCGACCCGTTCAGCGCTGCCGAATTGCTAATTGTTATGGTGCTATCGTTGGCATCGCCTGATAGCGAACCTAAAAAGCCGCCCGCGCTCAATTCAGTATAAGAGCCTGATACAGACCATCCAGTGGTGGAGTTTTTCTCGGCAATAATAGTTCCTGCCGTATAGCTGTTGTTGATAGTGATAAAACCGCCATCGGCGGCGCTGCCTTTCCATGTAGAGCCAACAAAGCCTCCAGCCCGCAGCATGAGATCGCCGCTGTTGTGGTAGACATTAATAGTGCCTGTTGCATAACTGTTCTCGATGAGAAGTATGCCGGTCGTCGTACCAACCAAGCCGCCAAACGAACAGAATGTCTTAGTGTTTGGTGCCGTACCATTAAGGGCTATATCAAGTTCAGAGACACACCGCTTGATCTCTACCGAGGTGCCGTGCTCCATAACGCCGATTACCCCCCCTATGTCGAGATAATCGTTAGTGCCGCCAATCGCAAGTGTCCCTTTTACCACCACTTTTTCGATAATAACGTTGGTAGCAGCAGCAACGCCGCCCGTTCCAGCAGTAGGAAGTGTGCCGACAACTCCGCCAAAAAAGATACCTCCAGCATAGATTGAAGTCTCATTTACTGTTGAAACTTCCAGCGTAAAATCCTTAATCTCAGCATTTGACCGTACGCTCTTAAATAATCCAAGATTTCTATTACTACTAGAGCCGCTTGGTTGGAGTACCAGGTTCTTAATCGTGTAGCCGTTGCCGTAGAAATGCCCGCTGTAATTTTCGGGACCAATCCAGATACCGGAATCTTCAAGGTCTATGTCGCTTGAAAGCGCGAAGTCTTTATCTTTTTTACTGACATCTCCCAACAGTGCGAATTCATTCGGGTTAGAAATCCGAATACCGGCGTTGGTTACATCCAACAGGCCAAGAGCCTTCGTCGCGCTCGTGTCTACCGCCAC
>JAITHM010000038.1 GCA_031279965.1 Spirochaetaceae bacterium | reverse complement strand
CCGATAGGAACGCTGCCGACTCCGGACGCGATAAGCCGGCCTTCCGGCGTAAGCGACGCGGACATGAAAGAGCTCCTCAACGTTGACATAGAAGGCTGGAAGGCCGAGATAAAGGACGTTCGGGACAACCATTATCCAAAGTTCGGCGACAAGCTTCCAAAAGAGCTTTACAGCGAACTGGACGCCATTGAAAAACGGCTGAACAGCTAAACTTCAACACGCCTATTTCCTGTTGTGCACTGAAACGCGGGAAATGGGCTGTTGTCGGATAGGTGCGCTCATAAATTTGACGGCGAATAGCTGTAACGCCTATGATCAATCAACAAAAGGATTCAATATGCAGTTTTCAATTGCGGTAGTTGGCGGTGATGGTATTGGCCCCGAAGTTATTTCGTGGGCTGTCCGTGTTTTAGAAGTAATCGGCAAAAAGAAAGGGCATACATTTAATTTTATCCCGCTTAAAGCCGGTGGATGCGCAATTGATGAAACCGGCGAACCGCTTCCAGCGGAAACTCTGGAAAAAGCAAAAGCGTGTGAAGCGCTTCTTCTTGGCGCTGTAGGCGGGCCAAAATGGGAAACTCTTCCGGGGTACCTGCGGCCGGAACGTGCTCTGCTTGGACTTCGCGCAGGGCTTGGCGTATTTGCGAATCTTCGGCCTGCCGCGCTTCTCCCGCAGTTAAAGAACGCCTGCCCACTCAAAGACGAGGTTCTTACAGCAAGCAATCCCCACGGTTCCGCAACATTCGATCTTCTTATTGTACGGGAACTTACCGGTGGTATTTATTTTGGCGAGCGGGGCAGAAAACAAAACGGAGATAATGAAAGTGCATTTGATACTGAATACTACTCGCGCAATGAGATAGAACGGGTTCTTCGGATTGGGTATACTGCGGCGGCGCAGCGCAGGAAAAAACTGTGCGTTGTCGATAAGGCAAATGTACTTGAATCTTCCCGTTTATGGCGTGAAACCGCAGCAGCAATTGCAAAAGAATATCCTAATATAGAAACAAGCTATCTTTATGTTGATAACTGCGCAATGCAGTTAATACGTTCGCCCGGCCAATTTGATGTGATCGTTACCTCGAATCTTTTTGGCGACATTCTTTCTGATGAAGCGTCAGTTCTGGCTGGTTCCATCGGAATGCTCGCATCGGCAAGCATTGGCTCGCCGGATGATGCACTTGCAAAAAACGGACGGCCTTTCGGTATTTATGAACCGATTCATGGCTCCGCTCCAGATATTGCCAACCAGGATATTGCCAATCCGCTTGCGGCGATTTTATCCGCAGCGATGATGCTTCGCTATTCGTTGGGCATGGAGCAAGAAGCCTGTCTTATAGAAAAGGCGGTAACCTCTGTTCTTGATAAAGGGTTGCGCACTAAAGACATTGCAAGCAGAGAATCAAATATACACAACGAAAAAATTGTGGGAACTAAAGTAATGGGCGAAGCCGTTCTGACAGAGCTCAAGTAACCCCTCCCCCTCCACGGCGGCTTGCCGTGCAGACTTGAACATGTACCGCAAGCTGCGGCACATGTTCAAGCCCTTGTAATCTACTTAAGTATCGGGAGCTTCCCGTCGGAAAGGCCAGAGAAGTCCCAGTCATTTTCGCTCCAGCCAAGGCTCGTCGTCCAGGTGGTAAGCCCTCGTAAGTCTTCTGCGGTAACCGCCTTGCCGCTGACGGTTGTTCCGTTAGTGTCGCTGCTGCTGGTATCCGGTGTGCCTGGCGGCGCACCAATGGCCATGCCGGAACGGGCAATGTTATTGTTAAGAGAACACTGATTGGGTGCCTTGCTACTCCAGTTACCACCACTGTCTTGCCCTAAACCGGCAACACGGTTATTCGAGACAGCCGCGGATGTGTTCGCTGTAAGCAGCGCCCTGGAACCTAGCGCCGCACTGTTTGAGATGGTGATATTTGTTGTTCCCACTTCTTTCCACATCATACCAACAAGGCCGCCTGCCCCTCCAGTATATACAGAGCTTGTGTTACTGCAAGTTATCGTCACATCAGAGGATGAGTAACATTGATTTATCGTTACTCCTGTTGTTGTTCCAGCACGACTGTTGCCGATATCACCGACTAAACCGCCGGCAAAATAATTTTTTGTCAGTACGCTACTAGACTGGTCTGTTTGGATAGTTATTGAACCTGTTGTAAAACATTTTTCGATGGTTACTGCGGCGGTACCATCCCGGTCATTCCGTCTTATTCTGCCAATCAAGCCGCCTACACCAGTAGTATTGTTATCAGCATTGTTTCCAATAACGCTTACATTCAATGCGCTTACACAGTTGATTATATTCACGGTGCCTACATCTTTTATTTCACCAACAAGACCGCCTATAAGCAGCCATTTCCTTGAATTACCAAAGCTTAAATTACCCTTTACCGTAATTTTGTTAAGGGTAATGTTATTCGCATTATAAGCAAGATAACCTGCCACCCCACCAAAATAAGTTCCATCTGTTGTGTTCAAGGGGGAAATCTTGGTGCTTACATCCACAACAAAATTTTCAACTGTCGCGCCTGTTTGCAGACAGTTGAATAATGCGGTAGCGCCTTTTGTTTTTGACAGTACAAGCTTAATCGTGTAGCCGTTGCCGTAGAAATGCCCGCGGTACCCGTCAGAACCATCGTCCTTTCCAGGGCCAGTCCATGTTGTACCGGACTCTTCAAGGTCAATGTCGCTTGAAAGCGCGAAATCTTTGTTTTTATTTGCGTTATTTTCCAAGGTTTTAAGCTCATCGGGGTTAGAAATCCGAATACCGGCGTTGGTTACATTCAGCGCTTGGAGCGCCGTGCCCGACGAAACTACCGCCGCAAGCACTTCGCTCACATAATATGTGTTGTCATTTGCCAGCAGCGTCACAATGAACGACTTGGGCGTATAATCCAAACCCGTCGTCATCGACCAGGTTGTGCTTATCGCCCCCTGCGAGGCAAGCGTTGCCGGGCGCCCTTGCATGGCGGCGTCGCGGCTCGTTACGCTGACTATCGTTGCAGTGTCAAGACCAGCGGTCAGGCTGTTGACAACGCTCCCCGTCCACGTAACCGTCTGAGCGACATAAGCGTTTATCGTAAGCGTGTAGACGAAGGTGCCGCCGTTCTGCGCCTTCACCTTGAAGTCTAGTCTTTTGCTTCCGCTTACCGGAACGCTCACACTCTGATTGTTGATTTC
>JAITHM010000131.1 GCA_031279965.1 Spirochaetaceae bacterium | reverse complement strand
TGCGTGGCAATTCCGGCGTGGTCTGTGCCCGGCACCCACAGCACAGGCCGCCCCCTCATCCTTTGGAAGCGGATTACTATATCTTGCAGCGTAATGTTGAGCGCGTGCCCCATGTGAAGAACGCCGGTTACGTTCGGCGGCGGAATGACGACGGTATACGCCGCCGCGCCCTCCGCCTGCTTATCCGCTTGCCGCGGGCTGAACGCGCCCGATTCACGCCATTTCTGATAAACGGCGTCCTCAAACGCTTTCGGATTGTAAGCCTTTTCCAACTCTATCGCGCGCATACGCCTATTATCGTCTAAAGAAACGCGATATTCAACAGGAGGTCTAGACGGTTTTTAATCTGCCTACTTTACGCAACTGGAAAGCTTCGCTATAATTAATGTGAGTGTAATTATGCACTCCAACAAAAAACAAGGTGGAAAATATGAGTATTTCAGCAAAAACACTACCGGATTTTGTGCAGGTTCTTTCAAGCAAAGCTGCTGTTCCTGGCGGCGGCGGCGCGGCGGCGCTTGTTGGTGCGGTGGGTACAGCGTTGGGAAATATGGTAGGCTCGCTGACAACAGGCAAAAAAAAATATGCTGATGTTGAAGCCGATATACTCAAACTTCAAAACGAAGCAACAAGGCTTCAAAACGAACTTCTTAATCTTATTGATAAAGATGCTGAAGATTTTGAACCACTCTCTAAAGCCTATGGCTTACCTGCGGTAACTGATGCGGAGAAAGCGGAAAAAGCAAAAATAATGGAAAAATGTCTGCGTGATGCCTGTGCCACACCGTTTGAGATTATGAAAAAGTGTGCCGAGGCTATTAAACTCTGCGAAGAATTCGCTGCTAAAGGCAGTAAACTTGCCGTAAGCGATGCCGGCGTTGGTGTAATTTTTTGCAAAGCAGCGCTTCAGGGCGCATCATTGAATGTGTATATTAATACCAAGGCAATGACAGACCGCGCCTATGCGGATAATAAAAACCGCGAGACAGATGCACTACTCAACGAATATGAAGCATGTGCAGACAGGGTTTTTTCCAGTGTAAAAGATCAGCTTAAAAAATAAGCATTAATAAACACAAATAAAATTTATACTATGCAAAGGAGATAAAAATGGGATTATTAAGTGGTAAAGATGTGGCGGATGCACTCAAAGAGTGCATGAAAAAAGATGTAGAGGCGCTTAAAGCAACAGGGGTAACTCCAACGCTGGGCATCATCAGAATGGGTGAAGAGCCGAATGACATTTCCTACGAGAGAGGGGCGACAAAGACCTGTGAAAGCGTTGGCGCGGCAGTTAAAGTGTTTGCGCTGCCCCGTGATGCTTCCCAGGAAGACCTTCTTAAGGTGATAAATCAAGCAAACAACGACAAGGGAATACATGGCGTACTTCTCTTTCGTCCGTTGCCCAAACAGATTGACGACAATGCTGCGCGGGCGGCATTGCTGCCAAATAAAGACATGGACGGTATTACCGATGGTTCAATGGCAGGAATTTACTCAGATTCTGGCGCAGGCTTCCCCCCCTGCACCGCGGAATCTGTTATTAAAATACTTGATCATTACAAGATTGATGTTGCTGGAAAAGATATTGTTGTGTTGGGGCGTTCGACAGTAATTGGTAAACCTGTATCGATGCTTCTTCTTAAAAAGAATGGTACCGTTACAATTTGTCATTCCAAAACAAAGGATATGCAGAAAAAGACCCAGGCGGCGGATATTGTTGTTGTGGCGATGGGACGCGCTTGGTCTGTTGGGAAGGAATGTTTCAAGGCTGGTCAGTACGTGATTGATGTTGGCGTCAACGCGAAACCGAATGGCGAAAAAGGCACTTGCGGCGATGTTCGTACCGATGAAGTTGAATCTCTTGTTGCTGGTGTTACCCCAGTGCCCGGCGGTGTAGGGTCGGTTACGAGTGCAAACCTTGTCTGCCATGTGATTGAAGCGGCTAAATCCGCACTTTAGCACAAAACCAACGCGATTAGTACAGCTCAGGCCGATTCTTGCTGCCACCGCCGGATGTATTTTCGTGTGCCATGATGGTGCCTGCGCCTATCACAATGTCGCTGTCATAGAGCACCGCCGTCTGGCCGGCGGTAATCGCCCGCTGAGGCTCATCAAACTCAACATAGAGTGTTGTTACATCACGCTGTTCTACCCGCGCAGGTTCTTCCCGTTGCATATAGCGTGTTTTTACCGTTAGTCGAAGCGGTGCGCTTAACTTTTCGCAGGCAATAAAATTAAGATCATTGATCAGCATAGATTTTGAATAAAGTGTTGATTCCGGCCCAAGCGTTACCGTATTATCCTGCGCGGATTTTTTGCAGACAAACAGCCTCTCTGCCGACGAAATACCCAGTCCCCGGCGTTGTCCAATCGTATAGCGAACATAACCCCGGTGCTGGCCGATCACCTCGCCGCGAACGTCAAGAATATTACCTTCGGCATAGTGTTTGCCTATCCATTTTTCCAAAAAACGCCCATAATCACCATCAGGCACAAAGCAAATGTCTTGGCTGTCATGTTTTCGTGCATTGATAAATCCTAATTCCGTGGCAAGTTCGCGCACCTCATCCTTTGTCATATTGCCAAGTGGAAACACGGTATGTTCAAGCTGTTCCTGTGTCATCATGGCAAGTACATAACTTTGATCTTTATGCGCATCACGCCCTTTTTTAAGAAGCCAGCGTGTGCCGCTTTTTTCGATGCAGGCATAGTGTCCAGTTACCAGATAATCAAATTCAAGCTGACGGGCGCGGAATAACAGTGTATTAAATTTTACATAACGGTTACAGTCAATACAGGGATTCGGGGTGCCCCCTTCTTCATACACGCGGATAAATTTATCAATAACTGTGCGTGCAAACTCATCTTTAAAATTAAGAACATAATGAGGGATTCCCAGATGAAACGCGACATCACGAGCATCGTTTACATCGGAAAGCGAACAACAACTTTTGGGCGTTTGATCTTCCATACCTTTATCAAGATCAAAAAGCTTCATTGTAACACCGGCACAGAGTGTGTGATCCCGGGATGCAAGATAGGCGGCAACCGACGAATCAACTCCGCCAGACATTGCAACAAGAGCCTTCGGCTGCCATCCATCAATCTGTTTTGTCATAATCCAATCAGGATAGGGGGGATACCTCCCATCCTTAACGTTTATACTTCATCGTATCAAGTTTAGCGTCACCACGAATGATGCTGACCCAAAATTCTTTTGTGGCATTATCGCGCAATACCTTGTAGAACGCCGCGCTATCACGTACCGGAATATCATTGATTGTTGTAAGCACATCACCAGGTTGAAGATTGATAATCGCTGCCGGACTCTTTTCAACAACCCGTACGACAACAAGACCGTTGACATCTTTATTCAGTTTAAAGCGGGTGCGTAAATCATCATTTATCGGATGTGCATAGACACCGGGCCACAGCTTGTTGTTTTCGCTTGCAACCTCGTTGTTTCGTGCATCAATACGCACCTGTAAATCACGCGATGAGCCATCACGAATAACGGTAAACTTGTGAGTGTCACCAGGCCTGGAATCCCCCACCGCCTGCATGAGACGAGTGACATTAGGCATGACTTTACCATCAACATGAGTTATAAAATCTCCTGGCTGAATACCGCCCTTTTCAGCTGGAGATCCAATAAACACGTCAGATGCCAATGCGCCGCGCTTCCCTTCAAGCTTAAGATCACGGATTACTTCGGAATCCTTTTCAATATCAATAAGACTTACACCAAGCCAGCCGTCACTGATCTCCCCTTTACTGATAAATTCTTCAATAGTTCGTTTGGCATTATTAATTGGTATCGCAAAACCAAGTCCCACCGAACCTCCACCGGAACTTGACGCAATCCACATGTTAATACCGATAACTTCACCGCGTATATTTACCAGCGCTCCGCCTGAATTCCCCTGATTTATTGAAGCGTCTGTTTGAATAAAATCATTTATGTTATCGCCCGGGCCGCCGGTGCGCCCGACTGCACTAACAATACCCATCGTGACAGAAGACGAAAACCCCAGGGGATTTCCCACGGCAATAGCCCAATCACCAACTGCCACCCTATCAGAATCTCCCAACACGGCAAGCGGAATATTTTCACTTGCCTTGAAGGAAACCATCGCAAGGTCACGCCGTGCATCACGTCCGACAAGCTTTGCGGGAAATTCCTTACCGCTGTTCGTCTCTACCATGATTTCATCAACAGCATTTTGTCCGTCTGTTACCACATGATGGTTGGTTAGCACATAGTACATATCGCCGGTTTTCCGCACAACAATACCCGATCCCAAACCCTGGGCACGGAATTCCCGCCCTCCGCCCTCATTATTATTGTTGTTGTTGTTGTTATTGTTATTGTTACGCGGGGCATTGGGGCCGAAAAAAAACTCCCAGGGGATGCCGTTAAAACTTGGCGTTTGCTGGCGGCGCACCGAAACTGTTTTTAACTGCACAACCGACGGTACGACCTTTTGCGAAACCGACCGGAATGCCGTCTGAATACTTTCCGCCGTAGCAAGAGCGTTTTCTGGTATTACAACATTCGTCTGCTGCGCCTGTGCTGCGTTCTTTGCCCCTTCACCCGCACAGGAGAATGTTAAAAACGCCAGGGAAAATCCAAAAATTACACCAATAAGTACCAAATTAAAAATAAAAAACTGTTTTGAAGCCAATCTTTTTACAATATCCATTATGCTACTCCTTCTCTATATCAAAAAATATTACGCACGTATAGTAACAAAAAAATTAAGCTCTGGGAATGGTTACGCATTTAAAATTTTTAAGACAGCGCAAGCGGATGATGCGCGGCAATCCTACCCATCCCTCTGGTCAATCAGCATTGCCCTAAAGAAAATGAGTTTCAAGGAATGCGGCGACAGATTCATCATCATGATTGCCAATAATAGTCTGGGCGGCAGCTTTAACAGCATCCTTCGCGTTGGCAGGGGCAACGGCATGCCCTGCCGTTTTAAGCATTGAAATATCATTTTCTTCATCACCAAACGCAATTACCTCTTTAGGCAGCCAGCCTGTGGTTTTCAGTACCGATTCAAGCGCGGCACCCTTTGACGCGCGGTTATTGAGCACTTCAAGAAAAGTTGACGCTGATTTAACAATATTCAGCGTAGTGCCGAATTTCGCGTTGATTATTCTGCGAACGTCTTCAAGTTCGCTATCATCAGCAATAAAAAGCCCCTTGGCACATTGTGGCGGCGCGGCGGAATTGAGTGATTTGATAAGATCACCATACTGAAAATTAAGCCCTGTCCGTTCAGTATATACCGCCGCTGCATTGGACGGATTTTCCGACATGAGGATCTCGGTGGAAAAATCAGCGTCATCTATAAAAAATACATGAAAGTGGATATGCCGTTTACGGGCAAGATTTACGCAGTAAATCGCCGCTTCGACGGGGAAAAGATGGCTTTCTTCAATGCGGCCTTCAGGCATGTGAACAAGCTCTGCGCCGTTGTAATAGATCATGGGGCCCTTAAGGTCAAGCTGCGCACGGTATGGTTCGGCGGCCATAAGGCTGCGCCCCGTCGCCAGTATAACCTGCAACCCACGCGCCGTACATGCCCGTACCGCCGCCACCGTCCGCTCTCCAAGCTCGGCATTGGACAGCAGCAAGGTTCCATCTAAATCACTTACAATACATTTTATCTGTGCAGGATCAAATTTCATCAGAAAACTATGCTTGCCGGTGCAATAATTGTCAAGGTTTCGCGGATGCTGTCTTAGAACAAGCGCATCAAGGCGCATCCGCCTGCCTTTGGCGTGGCCTGTGCGGACGCACGCCAAAAGTTTTGCCCGCGCGAATTTCCACGCGCCCCACCGCACCCCGCGAAGGCGCGCGAGCCGGTGAGCGCGTCACGCCAGTAAAGGTAGTGAACAGTGGACAGTGGCTTCTGGCCGAAATACGTTACCTAACGCTGAACACGCCGTTAGCTAACATATACCAGCCAAAGTCTGTCCACTACCCACTGTTCCTACTGATATCTAAACCTTACCACCACGATGCCGGAGCCGCCCGCACCGCCGCTAAAGCCGTATCCTGCCTGTCCACCTGCACCGGTATTCGCCGCTCCGGCGGCGCCGTTTCCCACCGCGTCAGATTTTGACGGACCTGCCGCGCCGTAGGCTTTTGCGGTGTTGGCTTCGATGGTATAGCTGCCCGAGCCCATTCCGACATTTCCCGTCGCCGTAGAGCCCTGCTGGCCTGCTCCGCCGGTACCGCCTGCCGCCGTTACCATCGTACCAAAGGCAGACGAGCCTCCGGTTCCGCCGTATGTGCTACTAGAAGTTCCTGCTGTTCCGCCCGCGCCCACCGTAACAGTCGTGCTGCCGGACGGAAGGGCGAAGGCCGCGTTGTAGATAACCCTGCCGCCGTTCCCGCCCTTCGCGTAGAAGCCGCCTATAGTACCGCCGCCCCCGCCGCCGCCCGCGCCTACTACCAGCAGCGCGCCTGAGGCAGCGGGCGTTACTCCGTCCTTCCATTTGAAATTCGCGCTTCCTGTCGTTTTGAAGGCGTGGATTTCTTCGTAGGCGTCTCCCGCCGCATTCTTGATGATAGTTATTGTTCCGCCTTCCGCCATGGCGTTTGCCGCGTTTTCTTCAAACGCCTTTACCGTGTACTGCGCCGTCTTAGTACCATCAAACGTCGAGGCCGCCGTTATCACCGCCGTACCGCTTGTATTCGCTTTGATTGTGCAGCTTGCGGCAATCTGCGCCGTTATCTCCACTATCGCGCTGTTACTCGTACTCCAGCTCACATCGGTGCTTGCCGTTCCCGTAACAACCACAGCCGCTTGCAGCGCCGCCGTGTCGTTCTTCTTCAACGTG
>JAITHM010000106.1 GCA_031279965.1 Spirochaetaceae bacterium | reverse complement strand
CCCGACCCCTGCGCGTCGCCGGGAACCGCAACAGGCCATTCACACGAAATCATACCTACAAGCGCCATAACGCATATATAAACACGCTTCATCCTTATAATTTACCTCATTAAACCTTCTCTGTCAACCATTTTCTGTGAGCCTGTGCCCGCGTGATTGCTGTTTTTATATTTCCCTGCTACAATGCAGGCATGACTAAAGCTGCTGTAAGCGAAATTCGAGAACGGTTTGACGGTGATGTTGAGCGATTTTCCAATGTAATAACAGGACAGACTTCCGTTATGGACGCGGCGCTTGCTCTTGAAGTAGGAACGGAAGCGGTGCGCCGCCTTGTGCAAAATGGACAAACGCTTCTCGATTTAGGCTGCGGAGCGGGAAATTGGACGGTAAAACTGCTTGAAAAACTGCCTAACCTTGCCTGCACCCTTGTTGACATCAGCCGCCCCATGCTTGAACGGGCGCGTGAACGTGTTGCACCGCTCAGCCGCCAAAATATTACCATACTCGAAAGCGATTTTCGCACAGTACAATTTGAGGCCGAATCATTTGATATTATCACAGCAGGCGCAACGCTTCATCATCTTCGTGATGATGATGAATGGATTGCTGTTTTTACAAAAATCTATGCCGCACTTAGGCATAATGGCTGTTTCCTTATTTCTGATCTGGTAACTCATGAAAACGAAATTCTAGCCCGTTATGATTGGGAGCGCTGGGGGGCGTATCTTGAAAATGCCGGCGGGCCGGAGATGCGCGAAACTATCCTCACACTCTGTGAGCGCGAGGATACCCCCCGCCCGCTGAATTGGCAAATGGAGCTTTTACGGCGCACCGGATTTAAAAGCATTGAAATTCTCCATAAAAACGCCTGTTTTGCCACATTCTGCGCCATCAAATGATACTCTGCGACCCAGCGCAAGGCTCAAGCTGGATAGATTACGGTATTATGATACCCTTTCCACCGGAACGCCCTCAGCGTATTCTTAATTTTCTTGCAGAAACAGCCAAGAATAGCGCTGTCAAAGCGGGCTCTGTCCCCGGTGCTGTTCACCAGATTGATAATTCTTGTTGGCAAAGGCTCCCCTCTCCATGTTCAGATCAACCAGAAAAAACCCGAAATACACCCCATCTTCCCCCAATATATCACCATCTGCTTCGAGTTCATGCACAAGACTATCTTGATACGCTTTTTGGGCTTCATGGCGAAGCAGCGCTTGAGCAAACCATTCTTAATGTGTATGAACTTCTTGATGATACGGGCACACCGCACCGTTACGATAAAACACGGGCAGTTAATCCGCTTACCGCGTTGTTTCGCACGGTAACGCTGGCCCGGCTTGAAGGAACCTATCATGCGGCACAGTATGCGTTAGAAACTGATGAACACTTTTGTTTTTATTTAGCTGGAGGGAATCACCATGCCCGCTATGCAACAGGCGCGGGATTTTGTCTTTTGAATGATCTTGTCTATGCAGCCCGGCGACTCCAGGCTGAAGGGCAGGCTCGGCTTATTTGGTTTATTGATGTTGATGCACATAAAGGCTGTGGAAGCACTGAGCTGGTTACCTATATCCGTAATGGTACGAATCCTTATCCTTTTGAAAAACACTGTAATATCTTAACGCTTTCCGCCCACATGGCCCGGGGCTGGCCGCTCGATGAGAAAACACTTGCTCACGCTGCTTTAGGAAAAGCTCCGTGCCTGCCTTCTGATATTGAAATTCCTATTGAAGCCGGAGAAGAGGATCTTTACTGCGCTAAACTTAGTGCCGGTCTTATGCAGATTGAAGCGATGTCTGCGGGGCAGCAGTGCGATCTTGCCATTGTCGTAGATGGCAGCGATCCTTACGAATATGACGGCCTTGCGTCCAGTGCGCTCCTCAAACTTACACGGAAGCAATGCCTTGAACGGGATATGCTGATTTACCATTTTTTGCGGGAACGGAATATACCAAGTGCCTGGACGTTGGCAGGCGGTTATGGCGAGCGCGCATGGGAGCCGGCGGCAACTTTTCTCGCGGCTTTGAACGATAATCGTGCCGGATAGATTGCCGGCACATGTTCCATCAGGAACTGCCTATAGCCCAATTTTCAAGAAGCTTCAGCCCTGGCGCACCGGATTTTTCGGGATGAAATTGTACCGCACACAGAGCGCTTCGCTCTACCGCCGCACAGAATTCAACAGAGTAATCCGCTGTTGCTACACTGTCTTCAGCATTATCAGGTATAACATAATACGAATGAATATAATAGAAAAATTGCGCCCCTCCAAGTCCAGCAAAAAGGCGGGATTTAGATGACGGCACTGTTCTGTTCCAGCCTATCTGCGGGACTTTTACGCCGGGAAAAAGCCGTACATTTCCTTTAAGCACTGAAAGCCCCTGCACCGGCCGTCCTGCTTCAGGCGGCGCTTCCTCGGAACATTCAAAAAGAAGCTGCAGCCCGATGCAGATACCAAGGAACGGTTTATCCGCATATATCCATTCCCTAATAACATTCTCATAGCCAGTATTTTGAAGGGCTTTCATTGCGGTGGCAAAGTGTCCGTCACCAGGAAATATTATCTTTTCGTAAGGACTTTTACCAGGCACAAGTTCATCAGGTTCATTAACAAAATATGCTTTAACGCCAATCCGCCCCAGCGCATTCATCACTGAACCAAGATTTCCCGCGCCATAATTAATTACTCCAATCATGCGAATTAGTATAACGGAGCAAACTCAAGTATAAAAGCAGTCCCCCGCCCGGGTTTTGTTTTGATTTTTACCTTCCCATGAAGTATTACAAGACGGCTGCAAACAATATTAAGGCCCGTGCGGGCTTCATTTCGTATTTTAATCTGCTGTTTATTCGGCTCAAAAAGTGAGCGTATATAAGGAGCAAGTTCGTCGTTTTTACCTTCAATTTCAGGATTTTCCGCACTAATTTTTTTGAAATCAAAACCAGCGCCATCATCGCGTAACTCTGCCCTGATAAGTCCGTTCTTTTCATAAATTGAAAGCGTAATAATTCCTGTTTCATCTATACCGGCTCTGCGGCGTACATCAGGCAGCTCAATGCCATGCACAACAGCATTTTGAACAAGTTCGGCAAAAATATCTTTGAGCACCTCGAGACTTGTCTTTCTAAGCGCATCAGGTGAAATTGACGGATTAAGTACAGCTCGTTTATTATGATGCAGACAGGCAAGTTTACAGCTTATATTGAGGGTTTCGATAAGCACTTTACGGCCTTCATCATGAATGAGCGCTGCAAGCCGCCTTTTTTTTGCTCCCCGGCTCCATTCAAGCGCAGCGCTTATTATAAAAGTGATCATATAGACACAGGTAACGATAAGTGATGTTGTAAGCGGCCAGCTTGAACTGCTTACTCCGGGAATGAACAGCGCAATCTCAAGCGCGGCGAATACCAGCGCAGACAGTAAAGTCCCCATTGTAACACTTAATAAAAAAACCGCAATTGCGGGAAATGTAAATGACCATACAATAACAAACCCGGACTGACCTCCTGAAAACACAAGATACATGCAGATCAGCGCAAAAATAGCGCTTGTTAATATTGCCGAAAATCGCTGAGGTACATTAGAACGGGCTATTACAAGAAGCGCCGCAGCGATAAGCGCGCCTGCAAGCCAAATTGCACTTCGCACAACATTGGATGTTCTCCATAAATCAATCAATGCATAAAAAAGAAAAGTCAGCGCTACAATAAGAAGCGCTACACTCAATAGTATTGAACGAAGTTTTGTATCAAAATTTAATTCTGCCGCACGTATCATGATAATTTACTTACTAAGAATATCGGAATATTCAGGTCTTCGTTTTAATGCTATTGCAAGAACTAAAAGAAGCACAATAAGAATAAGCGTAAAAAGGATAAAGTTTTGCTGCAACGACCCCGAGAGCGCATATCCAAAAATAATTGGAGCGAGGGTATCTCCTGAATTTTCAACAGTTTGATACACGCTCATCGATTTTTCGTAGCCATAGGTATGAACTGAATTAAGATTTACGTAATAGTTACTCAACGAAGCCGCACCAAACGAAGAACCGACTCCAAGAAGAAAAAGCGCAATAATCAGCGTATGAAGTGATGGATTTAATCCAAATATTAAGAATGCAGCGGCTATCAGCACAAAAGAAAGACATATTGCATTTGAAGTAAAATATTTTGCCGTCCATTTTGTAAGCGCAGTTGAAAAAACCAGCACCGCTATTCCGTGTACCAAAAAGAGCTGGCCTATTACACTTGGTGATAAACCAAGGTTTTCTTCTGCAAAGCGCGGCATAAAATAAAACATAAAATAGCCTGCAAGCGTATATGGTATAAGAGAGAATAGGAAAAACAGAAATACATCAGGCTTTAATAAAAAAGAAAGAATGCTGCGGCGCATTGTTTGTCCCAAAGAAACGGTAGTATGTTCCTCTATAAGGCGTTTATTTACAGGATCTTTCAAAAGGATACATAGTACAATAACAGGGAAAAGCGTTGCCGCAGCAGAAACCAGAAAAACTTCGCGTCCTCCCAACGATTCTGCAAGTGCCGCTCCAATAACCGTACCGCAGCAAAACCCGGAAAAAAGAGATGAATTATAATACGTAAATCCTAATGAACGCTTTGCCTCGTTTGGTATTGCCGCAATACTGCCGCTTATCGCATTGGTCATAAGGCCAAACCCCAAGCCCATAAAAAAGAAAAAGATGGTAAATATAATGTACTTGGAAGTAAAACCTAAAAGAATGCATGACACAAGCATAAGAAATCCACCAATTCCTGTTGTTGTACGAAATCCAATTTTACGAACAATGGTTCCTGCTGCCGCACAGCCTATACCCACAGCAGCAAGATGGGCAGAAATAGGAAACGCTTCCATAAATTCGCGTGGAAATGCGGAAAACAGTGAATTGCGTGAAAGCGGTTCATATAAAGCCGCGCTATACATTGGTAAAAATGCTGTTACCATATTAAAAGCAAAATACAGCAAAAACACCGTTGGATTTACAAATTCAACCGGCTCATAATTAAGGGTAATAGACTTGGAATTGCCTCCAGCAGCATCCTTTTCTTTCAATGACAGAAGACTTCGTTTGCGTTCATCAAGATAATCTATCGCTTTAATAATTTGCATAACAATAATTTGTAAAACAACGCTTGCCGCGATAACAGCAAAAACAATAGAAAGATAGATTCTTTTATAATTTGATTGAAATGCAGTAAGGTTCAATCCAACTTCAAGTGCGCCTACGATTTTTTGTTCACGATTATAAACAGGGCTATGAATATACATCCACTCACCGTCAGCGGCAATATCTGCATCAACACGCTCTGTCTCGCCTTTCAAGAACACTTGTTCAAGCGATTCAGGAAAATAATCATACGGATAATAGGCTCCACCTGTTCCATCCATAAATATTGGCGTCCATAGCACACCATCAACATAACGGTAAAGCACACAATAAATTGATTTATTCCATTCGTATTCTTCATTGATAAGACCACGCAATGAATTCCACAACCGTATGTACTCATCACTCATGTAGTCACGAGGTAAATTTATTTTTTCAAGAGCAGCTGCATCAATTTGATAACCGCCTGCCTGAGCAAGCGCAGACAACTGAATAAATGTATTGTCAATATATGACTGCATGCCTTCAGAATAAGTCGATGGTAATACAATAATAAGGGTTGCTATTACAATACTGGTTATTGCGGAAACCAGTATCATATCGGTTTTCCAGCGAATTTTCCGTATAAT
>JAITHM010000026.1 GCA_031279965.1 Spirochaetaceae bacterium | reverse complement strand
ACAAGGTGGGGCTTGAGTACGACCCGGGCAACTTCCTGTTGATGCACGCGATGGGGCCGAACGTCTCCGGCGTTATCGGCACGGCCATTGCCGCCGGCGTTATGATCGCCACCTACGGGGGGGGGTGAAAGGCCGTTTGACGGTAAAAAATTCCTGGTTGTGCGTTACTGGCGGAATCGGATGATTCCGCCAGTAACAAAATGCACTCAATCCTGATTCACTCCATCACCGGTGGAGAGTTTATTGGTGGGAAAACCGACAAGCACGAGAGCTGAGTGATTAAACTTCATTTTATGAACAGTGCGCCAGCTTTAATATGGTCGTCAAATGTTTTTGAAAAATAATGGCGGCCAGCAGAAGGATCAATAATCCGAAAAAAAAGATAGTCTGTTTCTGTTGGAAAAAACGCTGCTTGAAGCGCAATAGCGCCCGGCGCTGCAATTGGACTGGGGGGGAGGCCGCGATGCATATACGTGTTATACGGGCTTTCAAGTTCTAAATCACGGTGAAAAATCTTTTTGGGATGAGGCTGATTCAACAATTCTGTCATCACATAGACGACTGTTGCACATGATTCAAGACGCATTCCGGTTTTAAGCCGGCGAAGAAACACGCCGGCCATAAGCGGCGCTTCATCTTCAATACGATACTCACGCTCGATTATCGATGCAAGCGTTACTTTTGCGTAAAAATCTTCGGCACTGTATGCCGTCACATCAATATCAAGTGTTTTAAGCCGCCGGTAAAATGTATCGGCCATAGTCCGCACGACAAGATTGGCAGGATAATGTACGGTAAAATAATATGTATCAGGATAAAGAAAGCCTTCAAATGAATTTCCGTATATATGATATTCATGAAGAAGTTTATCATTTCGTGCCGCGGCAAGAAAATCTTCTGCCGTACAAATATCATCTTTTTCAAGAAGCATTGCTGTTTTTTTCAGGGTTGAGCCTTCCGGTATTGTGATGGAAAGCAGAATTTGTTGTCCTGAAGTAAAGAGCGTATGCAATTCAATAAGCGAACATTTTTCTTTAAACTGATACATACCCGCTTGCAAATACGCAGGCCGAAGATGGCAAAGAAGCTGCCATGCATAGTACTGTTTAATAAGATTCGCTTCTTCAAGCCGCATGCCGACAGATGAGGCACTTTCGCCTTCGCGCACTTCAAGCCTCACTTCACCCGTATCCAAACTTGTAACGGTGCTTGTAGTTTTTGCACCATCCTGAGGGGCCGCATTCATATAAAAAATCAAAGCGGCGGCGCTGCCTGCAAGTACAAAAAGACTGCCCAGTATCCAGGCACATACTTTACAGATTGTTCGTACGATATAGTTCATAATTGATCTCTGATAAAGTTTCTGTTTTGTTCTGCTTCCAGCCTTTTTTTCTCGTCCTTCGTCAGAGGAATTGCGCGATCGTACCAGTCGGCAGCTTCCTGAAAACGTCCGGTCATATACAACGCACGGGCAAGAATGAACATGGCATCAGCATCACCGCTTCTCGTTTCCATATATTGAAGAAGATGCACAATCGCATCTTCCGGGCGATTCAGTTCAAATATATAGAGAATTGAAAGCGCATAAAGAGCCTGAGTATACAAAGGCTCAAGTTCTATCGCCCGCAGATATGCTGTCTCTGCCAGTTTAAAATGCTGCATGACAGCATCGTTCATGCCGTTAGCATCAGGATGATAGAGTGATTTTGCCGCACGCGCCGCATTAATACCGGTAAGATAATGGAGCGTTTCATCGTCAGGCGTATAGTGAATTGCCTGTTGAAGAGCGTTGACTGCCTCAAGATACATTTCCCTATCCTGAAAGCGTGTTGCAAGTATTTTCCAGTAAACGCCTGTTTGAGCGGCATCTTTAACATGAAGCTTTTGAATATCTTCGTATGCGGCAATGGCGCGTTGAAGATCATCTATTGTGCGCGGCACACCCTTGCGCGGCCCAAATTCAGAAATACGGCGGGCAAGTTCTCGGCGTTCCTGATCCTGTGACCAGGTATAGATATAGAAAATTCCTCCTACAACAATAATACCACCGATAAGCGCGCACACAGTCTGCTTAACGCTGCCTTTCTTCATAGAGCTCAGTCTACACGACCTTCTTTTTTTTGTAAACGCCGCTCTGATGCTGGGCAGCAGTCATACCCGCCCCGCCCCCCCGCCGCCCAAATTAAGAAAGATACCTGCGTAGCGTTTTTCTAACAGCGCCTGAGCCCGCAATAAGCTCGGCAAAATAACCTTCGATTTTATTGCCAAGTCCGGCACGGTAAAGGTCAAGCCCAAATATTTTTTCGTTAGAAAGTATCTTGCACAGCTTTCCTGCCGCCGACTCCGGTTTTCCAAGTTCAATACCAGTCAAAAGCGGTTGAAGCTCATTGAGAAGCGGATCAGGGCTAAGGGTGAACGCAGCGCCGTTATCATCTTGTCCCAAAAGATACCGGCACCATCCGGCCAACACCAGGGGAATCAGCACGAGTTTATCAACATCAAGATCCGGCTTTTCAACATAAAGTTTTATTGTTTCGCCAAAACGGATCGCCAGCTTTTGCGATGTGTCCGTTGCGATACGCTGCGGAGTGTCGGGATTGTTGGGGTTGGGGAACCGCGCAGTAAGTACTTCGCGGACAAAATCATCCGGTTTTATGATACCCGGATCAGTTACGACGGCAATGCCCTCGCGGTGGGCAATCATAGTGACGAACGAGTTGAGGTCACCGTCTTTCATCTCATCAGCAATAGAGGTATAGCCTAAAAGACAGCCGTAAATAGCAAGTGCCGTATGCAGAGGATTAAGACAAGTACAAACCTTCATGCGTTCAACTTTATCGACAGTTTCCGCATCGGTAAAATAGACGCCTGCCTGTTCCAACGGCGGACGGCCATTGGGAAAATCATCCTCGACAACAAGATATTCGGCCTCTTCGGTGTTGACAAACGGAGCGTTTGCCGTACCGCTGCTTGCGTGCGTTATCTCCATTCCGGCAAGACCGCGTTCAGCAAGGGCGGCAGCGGTTCGCTCGGAGGGAAGCGGCGTAATTTTATCGATCATTGTAAACGGGAACGAAACACGCCGCTTATCAGTTAAATAGTCGATAAACCCATTCTCAACCGCACCCCGCGCCGCAAGTTCATGGGCAAGCGTTACAAGCGCGTCTTTCAGTTTTGCGCCGTTATGTGAAAAATTATCTGTAGAAACCATTGCAACCGGCACTGCTCCATGCTGATAGCGTTCATGAAGCAGCACACAAAGCCGCAGCATAAGGTGCGACGGCGCGGCTAATCCCTGATCAAGCTCTTCAAGAAGGCTGGGACGGAGCTTGCCGTCAAGAGTTCGTAAATCGTAGCCTTTTTCAGTAACGGCAAGCGTTACCATTTGGAGCGAAGGATTTCTGAATACGGCGGTAAGGCGCGTCCATTCGCCGGCATCAGCAGGGTTTGCGGCAATCACATCAATCATGCTTGCAATAATCCGTATATCAAGGCCGCCGTCAGCTTTCATAACAACCCGCGCAAAAAGATTATCGTGCGCGGCAGCAAGTTTTTTAAAGCTTGTAAAGTCAACCGGTGATACGGCGATAATACCGCGGTCACTTAACCCCTTATCAAGAAGCGATTGCTGGAGCGCCGCATGAAAAGCCCGAAATAGATTACCCGGCCCAATATGCACCCATACCGGCGCGGCAAGGGTCTTTGCCCGAACAGCGTCAATATCAAAACAGGGAAGTTCAATACCCGCCCGTTGCAGCACTTCGGCATGCTCCCGAACATTTTTTTTATTTAATTCAATCATAATCGCCCTTCCTTACTATCATACATATCACACGTTTGGCATCGCCGCAACCACTAAACCCAGGGCGAGCGGCAGAAAGAATTAATTAGCGTTACCTTTCATGATGTTGAAATACTGCGCTGCATTTCTGAATGCAATATCCCGAACCATTCCATCAAGAAGTGCAAAATCGCGGGGAATTTCTCCCTGTTCCACCCAATTTCCCAAAATATTACAAAGTATCCGGCGAAAATATTCATGCCGGGGATAGGAAAGAAAACTGCGGGAATCGGTAAGCATTCCAATAAAGCGGGAAAGCAGCCCGGCATTCCCCAAAACCTTCATCTGAGTTTCCATGCCGTCAAGATGATCAAGAAACCACCAGGCAGAACCAAGCTGCATTTTCCCCGCGGAAGAGCGTGGCTGGCAATCCTCATCCTGAAAACAGCCCATTATCGTTGCCAGGGGGTAATAATCTTTAAGGTTAAGACTGTAGAGCACTGTTTTGGGCAGCTTCCCCGCAGAATGAAGCAGATCCAAAAGACGGGAAAGTTTTTCCGCAGCCGCATGATCGTGAACCGCATCAAATCCAGTATTGGGGCCAAGTTTTTTCAGGGCTGTTGAGTTCACGCTTCTGAGTGCGCCAACGTGTAATTGCATAACCCAGCCACGGTCATAATATTCTCCACCCAGGAAATTGAGCAGATATGTTTTCCATGATTCACAGCTTCTGCCATCAGGTATTTTTTCTTCCATGGCTTGAGAAAAAATTTCCTTAATTTCGTCTTCCCAGCGGCGGCGGTTAATCATTTCCGGCCGTGCGATGCCGTCTTCCCGCGAAGCGGCAAACGGCACGAACTCAAGATCATGATCGGAAATACAGCAGCCGGATTTATCAAAAAAATTGATACGCTCCCGGATTGCCGCAAGAAGATCATCAAGATTGCTGATGTTTTTTCCCGCCGCCGCGCCAAGTTTTTTCATATATTCTGCAAAACCAGGTTTTTCAATATTAAGTATCTGATCCGGCCTAAAGCTGGGCAGGATTTTGGTTTTTATAAGAGTGCGGACTTTTTCATGCCATTCCAGTGTGTCGGCAGGATCATCAGTAGTCCCCAGCGCAAAAACGTTGAATTTTTTAAAAATGCCAAAAACCGAAAGCTCCGGGTTGTTTTTGAGCTGCTCGTTGGCGGCTTTCCAGATTGCCGGCGCACTTCTGGGATTCAGAGGCTCGTGGATATCAAAGTAACGCTGCAGCTCCAGATGCGTCCAGTGGTAGAGCGGATTCCCAATAAGCCGAGGAACTGTCTGCGCCCATGCAAGAAATTTATCGTAAGGATCAGCATTGCCCGTAATCAGCTGTTCGGAAAAACCGTTAGCCCTGAGCATCCGCCATTTATAATGATCGCCGCCAAGCCATACGGCAGTCAAATCCGGAAAGCGCCGGTTTTCGGCAATTTCTTGCGGAACAAGGTGGCAATGATAATCGAAAACCGGTTCCAGTGCCGCAGCTTCGTGATATAACTTCCGCGCCATCTTTGTTGATAAAAGAAAATCATTATTTATAAATCCACGCATAGCTGAATCTCCTCCCTATTTACAAAATTCTATCATGTTAATGTGCACGTGTCAAATTCTATTGCGGTTTGTTGCGGTTTGTGTGCGGTTTGCTATCACGTGATAGCTGGTAATTATTTTGGTAATTATTTTGGACTTGACAGGCCAGGAATCAGCCGATATTTTGATTATGAACGATGATTTAATGCGGATGCTTTCACGGATGGCTGATAATTTTGATAAAATCGCTGAAAATACCAAAACATATGGATTGGTGCAGCGAATTTTTGAATGGATTGCGTTAGTTGTCGGGATTAGCGGTATTTTGGCGGTTATCGACCAGGTTATTCAGTGGATTAGAGGATAACTTCTTTTCTTTTCTGTTATATCTTTCTTTCATGTTTTTATATATTACAGGAATATATTTATCCATAATTGGGTCATCTTTTTCTTCATTTCTGTCATTGTCATAAAAATCCTGCATTGGTCTTATAACATTGAAGTCAGCTCTTCCCCTCTCCCTTTTTTGTAAAAACTCTTCATACGATTTGATAAAATAATGATTGATCCTTAGTTTATCAAATA
>JAITHM010000041.1 GCA_031279965.1 Spirochaetaceae bacterium | reverse complement strand
GAAAAGTGCCGCAAGAACTAGCAACGCGCCTGCTAGTTTGTATGGCTTCTTTTTTTTTTTTTTTGGGGGGGGGGGGGGGGGTAGAGAATAATTAATTGTTAGTGAGCGGTTGCTGGTTGCCAACGGCCGCCCGCCTCGCAGTGGGTTTCATCGTTTTCATAAACGTCTCCTTAAGCTGAGTGTAATATACAACTATATTGACAGAGAGTCAAACAAATTGCATTAGAATTGCAAGACTCAACAGAAAGTTTTAAGCAACAAGCCTTCAGATTGTTGTTACTGCGCCCAAATGAGCTTGCTCTGGATTTGGGAACAGATCAATTGACAGCGCGGCGTACGCTTGGTATAGTTTGCTTATGGAACAAAGCGGGAAACTCACAGAAAGCTCCGATTTTATCAGCGAGTTTATTAAGGAAGATTTAAAAAACGGACGTTTCAACTATGTGCGGACGCGTTTTCCGCCGGAGCCGAACGGCTGGCTTCACATTGGGCATTGCAAGGCGCTTTCGATTGATTTTCAACTTGCCGCAAAGTTTGGTGGCGGTTGTAACCTTCGCATGGACGATACCAATCCTGCAAAAGAAGATGAATCGTATGTCAAAGCTATTGAACGGGATATTGCCTGGCTGGGCTTCAGCTGGGAGAATGAATTTTTTGCTTCTGACTACTACGAATACCTCTACGAACTGGCCGTCAAAATTATCAAAAAAGGCAATGCCTATGTTGATGATCTTAACGAAGACGAAATACGCCAGTACCGGGGCACTGCTGTTCCCGACAAGCACAACATAACCTACACGCCGCCGGGAAAAAACAGCCCCTGGCGAAATCGGAGCATTGAAGAAAACATTGACCTTTTTACCCGTATGCGCGCGGGAGAATTTGCTGACGGTGCAAAGACATTGCGGGCAAAAATCGACATGGCACACCCGAATCTTGTCATGCGCGATCCGGTGATGTATCGCATACGCCGTGAACACCACTACCGCACAGGCGATACTTGGTGCATCTACCCAATGTACGACTTCGCTCATCCGCTCTCTGACGCAAAAGAGGGGATAACACATTCGCTCTGTTCGCTTGAATATGAAATTCACAGGCCACTCTACGATTGGTTCATCCGCGAAGCCGAAGTTTTCCCCAGCCGCCAGATTGAATTTGCGCGTCTTAACATCAGCAAGACAGTGCTTTCCAAACGCTGGCTCCTTCAACTGGTAAAAGAGAACCGTGTTTCCGGCTGGGATGACCCCCGCATGCCCACGCTGGCGGGCCTTCGCCGCCGGGGCTACACACCCGAAGCGATACGCGATTTTATGGTGCGTATTGGCGTTGCAAAAACCGACAGCATGGTTGACGTTGCTCTGCTTGAACATTGCCTGCGCGAAGACCTAAACAAAAAAGCCGCCCGTGTCATGGTAGTACTGCATCCACTCAAGCTTATCATTGAAAATTGGGGAGAAGGGGGCACAGAGGACAGGCTTGAAAAAATGGAAGCTGTGAACAATCCCGAAGATCCTTCCGCCGGAACACGTACGCTGGACTTTGGCCGTGAACTCTGGATAGAAGCCGGCGACTTTGCCGAAAACCCGCCGCCTAAATATTACCGGCTTTTTGTTGGCAACAGTGTACGTCTGCGCTATGGCTATATTGTAACCTGCACGGGTTTTGATAAAGGCGCTGATGGACAGATTACCGCCGTCAGGTGCACCTACGACCGGCACACAAAGGGCGGAAACGCCGCCGACAATCGCAAGGTCAAGGGGACAATCCATTGGGTGAACACGTCAACAGCCTTGCCAATTGAAGCGCGTCTTTACGACTATCTTTTTTCCGCCGAACGCCCCATGGATGTGCCGCCGGGCGGTTCTTTCCTTGACAACCTCAATCCCGCATCAGTCGAAGTGATAGAAACGGCGTTTGCCGAGCCGTCGCTGGCAGGCGCGGCAGAGCTTTCGCACTATCAATTTGAAAGACTTGGGTATTTTACCCGCGACTACGAAAATAGCGCGGACGGCAAACCGGTATTTAACAAAGCGCTTGGATTGCGTGACACGTGGGCCAAGATTTCCTCAAAGCAGCACACATAAGTTTTTAAACCGGCTCAAAAAAGCCTTATGAACAATAGAGTTTCCACAGCGCTTTCATGCGTGCCCGCCAGTCTTCAACGAAATCAGCAGGGCCGAGCGGTTTTGCAAGGCCGCCCTGAGAGAACATCCATGACATGACTTTTTCGTATTGAGAGCTGGTAAATTCAATAAGAATACCGCCTTCTTTTTCTCGTATTGTCTGGTCTCCCGCCCAGGTGCGGTCACGGACCCATTCGGCAGCTTCTTTGGAAAATGAAATACGGAAGCGGTATTTTTTAGCACTTGAGAGAACTGCAAAATAATGTCCATCATATTTGACAGAATCCTTGGGAAGCTCAAACCGTGTTCCGCTAACGCACACTTTCTTCATACGCGAAAGGAGGAATGTACAAGGGCTTTTTTGTTCAATATCGTAGGCATAGAGAACCCATACCCCCTGTTCACAAATGAGATGGGATGGGCGCACACGCAGGGGCTTGAATTTGATTGCAGTAAATCCTTTGTATTCAAAAGACAGTTCTCGATTATCCCGAAGTGCCAATGCAATAACCGCCCAAACCACCTCGTCAAAAGGAGTGTGGGGAATATCCTGGACAAGTATGCGATTTTCGTACCAGCCTGATTTTCCGGCAAATGGCGCACTGATGCCGTCAACAAGCTGCTTTGCAGCAGCGCCCTGTGGAGCTTTCCGGTACGCGGCAAGAAGCTCTTTTGCCTTTGCAAAGGCCGTAATGCCCTCTGCGGTAATACCATGATCGGGTAGTTTAAACCCCCGCTGCGTGTAGCAAAGGCCTTTCCGTTTCTCGTCAAGCGTAATTGGGGCGCCAAGCATTTCTTTCATATACGCAATATCATGAGTAATAACCGTAGTGCTTGCCTCGCACAATTTGGCGAGTTTTGCAGCCGTTGGATAAGACCCTGAAGCAATTTCACGGTCAATCAATTGAAGCCGTGTAAGATCCGACGCGAGTATAGTTTCGCTCGCTTTTTTATTTTTTACCTGCATGGCTTCAAGCATAACATATTTCACTTAAAATGTCGAGATACCATTTAAGAGATCGGGCTCAAAGAACTGCTGGAATTTATCTGTCAACGACTGTCGGTATTTTGGGGGACGGGGGGACTGTGGTCAGTACGATAACGAGGGGGGAAAGGGGACGCTCCCTCACACTGCAGTCCTCAAAGTGGCAAGCCGCCTTTCCGGTCTGTTCTGATCCCACACGTGCAGGAGTTCCGCCCTCGTAACAATACGAAAGCGTGCGAAATATTAAATGCGGGCCATTTGGTAAAGTCAACACAGCGCCTCAAAATGCTGAAATACACTCTAGGGCATACGTCTTGTTCTTGGAGTAAGTTTTTGATACAATAGCCTTAATTTTTCACATTTAAGGAGAGAGATATGACATTACAACAAGATGGCGCTAATCAGGAGAAGAAACAGACTTTTCAGTTGTTTGGCATAGCATGGTATTACTTTGTGCTTTTTGGTGCGATCGTGCTTACCGCAGTTTTTTTGGGCAAACTTCCCAAAGGGATGATTGGAGCGTTCCCGCTGATGATAGTGATAGGAACAATTTATGGTAAACTTGGCGATAACGCGCCGTTTATCAAGACTTTTTTGGGCGGCGGGGCGATCGTAACGATTTTTGGTTCTGCAGCACTTGTTACATTCAAAATTTTGCCTGAAGCAGCAATCAAAACGATGCAAAATTTTATGGCAGATGAAGGTTTTCTTGATTTCTATATAGCGGCGCTTATTACCGGGTCGATTATGGGCATGAATAGAAAGTTGTTAATCCGTTCCGCGCTCCGGTATTTTCCCGCACTTGCCGGCGGTATCGCACTGGCCCTCTTGTTTGTTGCGATAACCGGAGCAGTGACAGGCTACGGAGCAAAGGAAGCGGTGTTCTTTATCGGCATTCCGATTATGGGCGGCGGCATGGGAGCGGGCGCAGTTCCGCTCTCAAGGATTTTTAGCGAAAGTCTTGGGAAACCGCAGGGAGAAATGATTGGTATTATGATTCCCGCGGTCGCGCTGGGAAATGCCTTTGCGATTATCTGCGGCGGATTGCTTGACCGGCTGGGCAAAACAGCAAAATCATTGAGCGGTAATGGTAAGTTAATGCAAACAAGCGCAGAAGCAATAAAGGAACTAGAACCTGATCCTACGTACATTAAAGCACGAGACACGCTCAATCTTACGCAAATTGCCGCCGGTCTTTTTATCGCGACATCGTTTTTTGCTTTCGGTGCGCTACTCAACAAAGCTTTTCCAGCAGTACACAGCTATGCGTGGATGATTCTTTCTGTTGCCCTTGTTAAAGCGTTCGGCCTTTTCCCGCAAAAGTTTGAAATTTGTTGTTATCAATGGTTTCAGTTTGTTATGAATAATCTAACCGGCGTACTGCTCGTGGGTATTGGCATTGGGTATACAGATCTTAATCAAATTGCCACCGCGCTTACACCACAATACGTTGCGCTGGTAACAGTTACTGTATTGGGTGCCATCATTGGCGCAGGCGCTCTGGGTAAGCTTGTCAGTTTTTACCCGATTGAATCTGCCATTACCGCCGGTCTGTGCATGGCAAACATGGGCGGTACCGGCGATGTTGCCGTGCTTTCCGCCGCCCGCCGTATGGAACTGATGCCCTTTGCACAGGTATCTTCCCGTCTGGGCGGTGCATTCATACTGATTTTTTCCAGCCTTGCACTTCAACTTGTTTAAGCACCTCCGTTTCCTTGTATCGGAGCGGAGGGGGTAACGTTAAAAACGTTACCCTAGCGGCCTGCTTATTACGGGCAGGCCGCGGGCGCTTCACCGGCGTCGTATTAGAGCTGTTCGCCATTAGTGGCAATTACATCACGATACCAGGCAAAGCTTTTCTTGCGGCTGCGAGTAAGGCTGCCATTACCTGAATCATCACGATCAACATAGATAAAACCATAGCGCTTGGACATTTCTCCGGTAGACGCACTGATAATATCAATACAACCCCAGGTGGTATATCCCCAAAGCTCTACGCCGTCTTCTTCGATGGCCGCCTTCATCGCTTTAATATGTTCACGCAGGTAATCGATACGGTAATCATCGGCAATGATGCCATCGGCGGCGGGAATATCTTTCGCTCCCAATCCATTTTCAACAATAAATAAAGGTTTTTGATAGCGGTCATAGAGATAGTTTAGTGTTATGCGCAAGCCCAGTGGATCAATCTGCCAGCCCCATTCCGATGATTTAAGGTGAGGATTTTGAATTCCGCCAAAAATATTACCGGAAGTTTTCACGCCGGTAATGGCAGGGTCTGTTGAAACAGCACAGCTTGAATAATAACTAAAGCTTACAAAATCAACGCAATTTTCGGCAAAAAGTTTTTCATCCTGTGCATCCATTTCAATCTTGATGCCTTTGTGCTCTAGATGTTTTTTTGCGTATTCGGGGTATGCTCCCCGTGCTTGTACATCAGTGAGATAGTAGTTCATCCGTTCAATATTTTTCTGTTCCCACACGTCCTCTGGTTTGCAAGTATATGGATAGCTGCACGCCGCGGCAACCATGCTGCCTATTTTTGCGGCGGGGGCTATTTTATGGCAGGCTTTAACCGCAAGGGCGCTCGCCACAAGCATATTATGACAGGCTTGCATCGAAAGACGGTCTTTGTCCGCAGGATTGTCGATGATGACGCCGCCGCCTAAAAAAGGCATGTGCAGCGTCATGTTAATTTCATTAAAGGTAAGCCAGTAGTTAACGCTGTTTTTGTAGCGTTCAAAGAGTGTTGCTGCATAACGTTCAAAAAGCGGAATAAGCGCACGGCTTGCCCATCCGTTATATTTTGCTGTAAGTGTAATTGGCATTTCCCAATGGGAAAGCGTTACAAGCGGTTCAATGCCGTGTTTCGCACATTCAGCAAAGAGATTGTCGTAAAATTTAAGGCCTGCTTCATTGGGTTGGGCATCATCACCATTGGGGAAAATTCGCGCCCATGAAATTGAGGTGCGAAACACCTTAAAGCCCATCTCGGCAAACAGAGCAATGTCTTCTTTATAGCGGTGATAAAAGTCGATAGCGATATGTTCGGGGAAATATCCTTCGCCTTTTTCGATGTTTGCGCGAATTGCTTTGGGGTCAAGAATCTCGGCAATGCGTCCTTTGCCGCCATGAATCACATCGCAGGTAGAAAGTCCTTTACCATCTTCACAATACGCGCCCTCAGCCTGATGAGCGGCAATTGCGCCGCCCCATAAAAATTTTTTGGGAAATGCCATAGTAACTCCTCATTTAATAGTGTCAGTATACTTGAAAAATTGACAATCTTCTAGCAGTAACTGCCACTGGCAGGAGAAGAAGAATGTTGTTATATCGATCTCTAGCAACGACAAGGGGTTGCAGTTGCTAGCAAAGCAATCAAGTTTTTTTGCGCGCAACAGACCTCTTCTAATGTATGGAATGTCGAATTCTTTATCCCCAATAAACAGCATATATCTTTTGGTGTTTTCAACGCTAAATTGTTTTGCTTCTAAAAACGATCGCAATTTTTCAGCGTCATCTTGATGATGGTACGCACATAAAAGCAGCTTCAAATCAGTTGCTTCTATTAATGTTCTTACACATCCTTTAAGCAGCTCTAATTCCATGCCTTCAATATCGGCTTTTATAAAATTGATTTTTCCCCCGTTAATAAAATCATCGAATGTTATGTATTTATCTTGTGTTATATTTGATATATACTTATTTACAATGATTACTTTTTCCTGCCATGGTTCGAATGTCTTTTTTAATGCGTTTATCCATTCATCCTCACATTCAAATAAAAATATTTTTTCCGCCTTTTCCACATAGGTTAGCGCCCAGATTCCTTCCGCCGCCCCAATATCAGCAATTACATCGCCATTTTTTACCGTATATTCTGGTGTTTCATACCTATGCGGCGAATCTATATCTTGTTCTATGCGTAGTCCGGTATAGTAAGCACGTATTCTTGCAGCTGCCCAGTCTCTTGGAAAATACATTCGTTTATTATCATGCAAGATGTATTTCATTTTTGCTGTTTCATCAAAAAAGACATCTATATCTACAGAGTTGTATTTTTTAACAAAATCATAAGGAAATATCGAAAAGGGATTATTATCAAAATATTCGATAATTTCCAATAATTCGCTATCAACATTTTTGTGATTTAAATTCTGAAAATACTTTCTGATTTTATGTTCTTTTTCAAGCTGCAATTTATCATTTTCAAGCTGCAATGCAGCATTCTTTTTCTTCTTTTTTCTTTTTCGATATTCCATAATTCCAAATGGAATAAACCATCTAACTGCAAGTTTAATAATGCGTATAACTGTCATAACATTCTCCTTTCAGATATTTTGAGTGATGATGATATAAACAAATTAAGAGATTTAAGCGCAAAAACATAAAAGCAACGCCCTCACAGTTACAGGTAAAACATCTAGAGAAAAAGAAAAGATTTCGCTTATTATTACACGTATTTGTTTTTGCGCTTCGCTTTTGACTGAAAAATTCGGCAAGAACCAGACATTGTCTATTAAAGTAAAAATGGGGGGAGGGGGGGGGGTGATATAATGAAAACAGTATTGCTGAAAATAGCAGATTGAGAAATATTCAATAAAGGAAAGTTATTTCCAGTCTTTTTAAAATCCATCGGGGTATAATATCATAGTGTGAAAAAATGTCAAGACGGCAATTACGCCGCAGCAGCTTTCAGGTTTTTGCTTCTGTTTCCTGCTGGCTAGTTTTCTTTCGCTAAACAGAGCGCGTCTGCCTTGCTCTGATTTTGGACGCAAAGGACTGAGGTTTTTTGCTCTATTATTGCACTGGCTAAAGCGCCGATGGCAGCACAGAGACACTGGCGGCACCCCCAAGTTGCCTGCGGCGTTTCTGTGTATTAGTCAATTCCTGCAATATTAGGGCGGCAATTCCAAATTTGGGATCACCGATGGGCATCGCGGCAGATACTTCAACTTTCGCCGTGTTTCCGCTATAACTTTGACAGTTGAAATCAAGACACACAGTGATGCGTTATAAAGAGTCAAGGAGATACAAATATGGCAAAATCAACAGACGAAAAATTAACTCCCGGTGTTGGTAAAACCGCAACGATTGAAGAAAAACAGAAAGCGCTGGAAGCGGTTCGACTTCAAATAGAAAAGCAATTTGGCGCAGGTTCGCTCATGAAGCTGGGGACGCATGTCAACGCGGCAGGCATCGAGACAGTACCTTCCGGCGCGCTTCTGCTGGATGAGGCGTTAGGAATAGGCGGCTATCCGCGGGGACGTATCATCGAGATTTACGGGCCGGAATCGTCCGGTAAAACAACGCTGGCTCTTCACGCCATCGCCGAAGCGCAAAAAATGGGAGGTATTGCCGCATTCATCGACGCTGAACATGCGCTTGATCCTGTGTACGCAAAAAATCTGGGGGTTAATATTGACGAGCTTGAAGTCTCGCAACCAGATACCGGAGAACAAGCCCTTGAAATTGCAGAAAGCCTTGTCCGTTCCGGTGCGGTTGATGTTATTGTCGTTGACTCGGTCGCGGCACTTACCCCACAGGCGGAAATAGAAGGCGATATGGGAGACGCTCATGTTGGGCTTCAGGCGCGGTTAATGAGTCAGGCACTCCGTAAACTTACGGCAATTATCGGTAAATCGCGCACTGTGCTGATCTTTATCAATCAGATTCGCATGAAAATCGGCATTATGTTTGGAAATCCCGAAACAACGACAGGCGGCAACGCCCTTAAATTTTATGCATCGGTGCGCCTTGATGTGCGCAAACAGGAAGTCATTGAAAAAGGTGACGCGGATGCTGTGGGAAACCGTGTTAAGGTAAAAGTCGTAAAGAACAAAGTCGCCCCGCCGTTCCGCAAGGCCGAAATGGACATTATGTTTGGGAAGGGTGTTTCCGCAACTGGCAGCCTGCTGGATGCGGCGGTTAAATATGAGATTATCGACAAGAAAGGCGCATGGTATTCGCACGGTGAAGAAAAGATCGGACAAGGGCGCGATGCGGCAAAAGAATACCTTGAAAAAAACCCTCAGTTTGCTGTTGAAATTGAGAGCCGTGTGCGCCACATCATGTTCCCATGGAAATATCAGGATGCGAAAAGTGTGCCGGAACCGGCAGCAGCCCTCGAGCCCGCACCAAAGGCCGAAAATCCTGGTGAGGAAACGCCCGCTGGGGATGCTGCTGCAGGGTTGTCCCGCCGCGGCCGTCCCCCCAAAAATGATACGGCGCCTGGCACGAATGAAGCGCTCTTTTAATGGGCACAACGACATTTTCGAAAGGACGACACGGCGAAGATGCCGCTGCCCGGGAGCTTGAGCGGCGGGGTATAACTGTTATCACCCGGAATTTCCGTTCCCCCCACGGCGAGATTGACATTGTTGCTACAGAAGGCGAGACCCTGATTTTTGTTGAAGTAAAAAGCTGGGGGGTGTACAGTATCGACAATCTTGAGCTAAGTATTAACAAAAAAAAACGTGTACGCATCATAGAAACTGCTAAGTTTTTCCTCCAAAAACATCGAAAATATAGTGGTATGGCAATTCGGTTTGATATTATTTTTATAGGGCAGTGCGCGGTTACCCACATAGAGTCTGCCTGGACGGAGAATGTATGATGGAGGTCTACGCGAGAAGCCGTAAAAAAGCTTCTGGCCCCGAACGGGTTGCGGAATTGAAGAAAAAAATAGATAATCCAGATTATCTGTATGGGGCTATCTTCCGCATTGCTCAGGTGTTGAGTAACGATATTGTCGGGATACCTCAGGGGGGTGAACATGAGGAACGGCAATACACCGGGGAGGACTGGCGGGCGTAGACGACGCGGCGGGCGCTCTAAAGGAGCACAAGAGTGTGCTGATTATCTTGCCGACGCACGACAGCGAGGGGGCGGCGGACAGGGTAGTCATAACGGCAAAGCGAAAAAACAACAGATTGTTCGTCCTCGCTGGTCACCACCGCCGTTACTTACCACGCCGATACCTGTACCGCTCTGCCCTTTGTGTAATAAACCCATCAAGGATCTTGCTTCCGCTATTACCGATAGTTCAAGTGGTCTTGCAGCCCATTTTGATTGTGTGCGCGGACGGATAGCAGATAGCGAACAATTAAACGAAGGTGACAATATCGCCTATATCGGTGGCGGCCGGTTTGGGGTTATCCATCACGAAAATAATGATTACCGGCATTTTACCATCAAAAAAATTATCGAATTTGAACACTTAGAAAGCCGTCAGGTGTGGCGTGATGATATTGCAAATCATTTTTCTTTAACGTAGCCGCCCTTTCCGAATATGATGTACCAGAAGGTCAGCGGCTGAAAAATCCGGCAAAAATCTGCGCAAATGACGCAAACGAAATAATATTACCAGCTATACCGCCAATCGATGACAAAAAGAACACAAGAAGTATATGCAGAATGCGGTTCCGGTAGATGCCTTTTACCGTAGCAGCGTCGTCAATCAGTGATTCTGCGTCTTTAATGCGGGGTCGGCAAAGATATGCCTGTGCAATGCCGGAAAAAAGGCCTACGCTGATAAACGGACTGAGCGTTCCGACCGGCGCGCCAATAAACGCCGCAATAACCGCCAGCGGGTGCGCCAGCGCCATAACAGCCCCAACTGCGGCAAGCGAGCCATTCCAGAGCAGCCAGCGGATAAGGCTGTCGCGCACAATGGTAATGTCGGCAGAAAGTATGCCGGCAACAACAAACAGCGCAATGAGCGCAGGAATAACCCACGCGCTTATCTTTGAGAACAAGCCCGGCGGCGGGACAGCTTCCAGCGCGTCAAGGCTGTGCGGGCTTTCATCGTTGTGCTGCGAAAACGCATCAAGATGTGCCTGGATGCCGTTAAGATGCCCCGCACCAACAACAGCGACTGTTTTTGATTTCCCTGCGCTGTTTTCCCATATTTTTGCGGCAAGATAATAATCACGTTCGTCAATCACTACGGTTTTGACCGCAGGAAGAAAGACGCTTAATTCTCGCATCATACCATCAAGCTCTGAGTTTTGCTTTAAATTTTCAACTTCTTCTTCACTAAGTTTTTCTGAACTAAGCGCACTGGAAAGCAATACGGAAAGCAATTTACATTTGCTCCAAAATCCGCACTGCGCCCAGGCGCGCCTAAGCGTAACCTGCACCTCGCGGTCGCAAAAAGAATAAGGAATGTTAAGTTCCTGGGCAGCCGTCAGCGCACTGAGCATCTCGTCGCCAGGCCGGACACCAAGCGCAGTGCCAAGCCGGCGCTGAAACGAAGACAGTACAAGATTTGCGACAAGCAAAAAGCCCTTCCCTTCACGAAATACTTTGATCATATCGAGTTTTTGCCAGGCATCGCTGCCTGTCATGGCATCGTAGCGGGCACGGTCAAGCTCTATGCAGACCATATTGGGCTGTTCTTCATGAATAAATACAGCAACTTCGTCAATGCTTTCCCGAGAAACATGCGCGGTGCCGATAAGTACAATCTGCCTGCCGGCAGCATCAATCGTTATTTGCATGAGCTAACTTTGTCCGCCGTCATTTGTTGAAACAGTCACCGTCTTTAACGAACCTGATTCGACAACAAGTTCATAAATACGCCATTCCATCGTTTCTCTCCGCTGTAGAAGCCTGAATTCCTCGAACATCTTTTGTGCAAGTGCATTATTGCCGCGTGCTTCGTAATAGTTGGCAAGATAAAAAAGATTTTTTGCTTTGGTTGGCAGATCTTTTTCAGCACCTATCCTGCGGATTACATCAGAATCTCCTGCAAATTCATAAAAAAGGCGCATCATCGAATATTCTGATTTTGAACGGTCAATCTTGCGCATAATCTCTTCGATATAAGGCTTGAATTGTTGAGGGCGGTCTCCAGCGTAAAGGCCGTTAATCACCGAAAGCAGTGCATAGTTGTATGCCGTGGGTGCTACGGAATGCGCCTGCCTGAATACATCACGCGCCGCCGCATAGCGTTTTTCGCGCATATAATGAATACCAAGCATCTCAAGGCCAAAGTAATAATCCGGTTTGATGCGGGCAAGTGCCTCATAATCGTGCATCGCTGCGTTGTAGTCGTTAAGCTCATCGTTAATGCCCGCACTGTAAACATACGACGCAAATATTGAAGGGTTGATTTTTTCGGCGCGCTTGAATTCAGCAAGTGCATCCCGTTTTTTATCAAGGGCAAGAAGAGTACGGCCACGATCGTATGCGATCCAGTAATCGTTGCCGGCTAATTTTTTTGCTTGATCAAGATCGGCGAGCGCTTCTTTTAACTTTCCCATCTCACGAAAAATGCGCCCCCGTTGGGCTAAAGGCTCTACTTCACCAGGATGAGCGGCAATTGCCTCGCTAAGCCGTTTAACAGCTTCCGTTGGTTTGCGCTCCAGCCGGTACACTGCCGCTCGCCCGACAAGTGCATCTAAATCTTGTGCAGAAATTTTGAGCGCCGTATCGAAATAGCTTCCCGCAGCTTTAAACTGTTTTTCGCGCAGCATGATCTGTCCCATCGCGTTGATAGCCGGAATAAACCGCGGATTCGCCTTGACAAGGGCATTGAGGCGTTCTTTCTGTTCTTTTATGCGGCCTTCTGCCCCATCAATATTGGACAGAATAAACTGAGCTTCCCGCCTTTCCCGTGTGTCCGTGCTGTTTTCCAGAGCTTTTTGTGCATTTTGGG
>JAITHM010000021.1 GCA_031279965.1 Spirochaetaceae bacterium | reverse complement strand
TGTTGAGCTTGGACTTCGCTCCCGAAAAATCCCCAAACTCAGCATTGCAGATAAAGTGCGTCACGCACTGATAGCAACAGGCATTGCGGCAAAGGCCGATTTCCCGGCGCGATTTCTGTCGGGTGGAGAAAAGCGCCGCCTTGCCGTAGCTGGAATACTTGCGCTGGATGCCGACATCATTATTTTTGACGAACCCTATGCAAACCTTGATTATCCCGGTATTGTAAGCATAAACACACTGCTTGTTCAGCTTAAAACCACGGCAAAAACGATCATCATTTTAACGCACGAACTTGAAAAATGCCTTGCGCTTGCAAACAGACTTGTTGTTTTGCACAAAGGCGGCGTTGTTTTTTCCGGCACACCAGAAGATGCCTTAACTTACGATTTAGGCATTTGGGGCATTCATAATCCGCTTGAACCGGCACGCAGCGGCAAAGACCTTGTATGGCTGTAACACTGCGTTATAAAAAAGGTATTAGCCTGTTACACAAAGTCCCCGCAGGCGTTAAACTTGCCATGTTACCATGCTGCACATTTATCATCATGCTGCTCTCTGAACATGCGCTCATTATATGTTCTTTATGCTGTACCCTTGCGGCACTGCTTTGTGGATGGACACTGCGCGAACTTTATGCTGATGTCCGCCCAGCATTGTACTACGCGCTGCTTCTTGCATCAGCCTCGTTAATAAATGCCGTTATAGCCAGCCCCGGCATACTGCACAATGGCATTGAGGTGCTGAAACCTGAAAACACGCTCCTCGTGTATACAGGCCGTCTTTTGTGTGTAATGCAATTTTCTGCGCTCCTTTTCCGGACAACAACAAATATTCAAATAAAAGATGCGATCTGCACTGCTGAAGTAAAACTCAGAACAGCCTTTAAAGCACTGCTGCCTTTTGCCCGAAATATCAGTGATAATCCGCGTTTTGGCATAATACTGGCCCTTACCCTAAACTTTATTCCTGAAATTTTTAACCAATGGCAGATATTGGAACGTGCGTGGAATGCCCGCGGCGGACGCGGCTATATAGCAAAGATGCGTATTTTACTCTTTGCGCTTATTTCCCGCTCGTTTTACGCCGCCGCGCAAAAGTCACGAGCGCTTGCCGCGCGCAAACTCCTCTAACAGGCCTTTCTCATGCCTGATTTTTGCGCAAACCAGCGTTGACACTCTTATTTTCATTGTATATCCTACCGCACATGAGACGTATATGCGCGTGATTGATAATTACTTCAAAATAACCGGAAGAAATTCGACTATTCCCCGCGAACTAGTTGGCGGTGCCGTCACGTTTGCTTCGATGGTGTATATTCTTGCCGTGCAGCCAGGCGTTATGGCTGCGGCCGGCATGGACAGCGGCGCCGTTTTTACCGCAACGGCCTTTACCGCAGGGATGGCAACGCTTATTATGGCGTTTTTAGGCCGTGCGCCTATTGCTCTTGCCAGCGGTTTGGGAATCAACGCCTTTATTGCTTACTCAGTTTGCGGACAGATGGGCTTTAGCTGGCAAACGGCGCTCTGTGCGGTTTTTGTTGAGGGCCTTATTTTTATCGCTATTTCGCTTACCGGTCTTCGGGAAATAATCATTGCGGGAATTCCCGATCAGGTTAAAAAAGCTGTCGCGCTGGGGATTGGTCTTTTTGTCGCAATTATCGGCTTTAATAATGCAGGAATACTTATTACCAACGGCCCTACACCACTTGCAATGGCTCCCATCAATTCCGGCCCGCCGCTGCTTACCGTTATTGGGCTTGTGTTTATTATCATATTATGGACGCTGAGGATACCCGGCTCCATTCTTATTTCAATATGTGCAACGGCGCTTGTCGGCATACCGATGGGCATTACTGTAATACCTGAAAATTTTTCGCTCATTCATATTCCGCCGATGCCATATACGCCGGTTGATATTATCCAGGGCATTGCCGGCGTTCATGTTCTTGATTTTTGTCTTGTTCTCTTTAGTTTGCTGTTTGTTGATCTGTTTGATACTGTATCAACACTTGCCGGTGTGGCGATTCAAGGGAATCTGCTCGACAAACAGGGTAATATCATCAACTGCCGCAAGATTCTTCTGTCGGACGCACTGGGAACATCGATAGGGGCGCTCTTTGGAGCGACCACCGTGACCGCGTACATCGAATCGACAACGGGCGTTGCTGTAGGCGGTAGAACAGGATTATCTTCTGTTGTCACCGGACTTCTCTTCCTGCTTGCGTTGTTTACATCGCCTTTTTTCCTGTTGATACCGTCAGCGGCAACAGCTCCGGCATTGATTTTCGTTGGGTTTATGATGTTGGGGGCGCTTACCGGCCTTGAACTGCGGAAAACAGAGGTTGGGCTTCCTGTATTTCTTACAATGATAGCTGTCCCGCTAAGCTATTCAATCGCCCAGGGGCTTGCGTGGGGGTTCATCAGCTTTACGCTGGTTAAAATCGTGCAGAGGCGTTTTTTTGATATAACACCTCCCACGATGATACTTACCGTAATCTTTTTAATAAAACAGCTTCTGTAGCGTATTACGGAACAGACAGCACCTTCCCTATGGAAAGTGTGCTGGAAAGCGCCATTTTATTTGCCCGGGCAAGCACCGCAACGCTTGTATTATACTCGCGGGCAATTGACCAGAGCGTGTCTCCTGCACGAACAGTCCGCGCACCCTTCCACGAAAGCGCTTCTGGAATGTCTGTTTCCTTCGTGACAGCATCCTGCTGAACTTTGGCAGGTTTTTGTGCAAGCGTTCCGCCTCCGCCACCCACCGGAATAGAAATACTGGTACCCGGGCGCAGTGCGCTGGGACGCAGATCAGGATTTTCAATGATAAGCTGCTGAATAGTCACTCCGTAATTCTGCCCTATCGCATAGAGTGTATCGCCCGGTTGTATCGTATAAAGCACATGTTTAAGCAGTTTAAGCTCATCCTGTTCAAGCACCGCACGGATGGCGGCGGCGTCTTCCACACGAACATTCAGCAGTGTAGAACCTGGCGGCGTTACCTGAGTAATAAGGCCGCGATTCGCATCTCGAAGGACGGCGGCATCGATACCGGCATATTCGGCAAGCAGCGGCAGGCTTACTTGCCGGGAAACTTCAACCTGCGTCCACTGGAACTCAGCAACAGGCCGGCAAATATCAAGATTGAATTTTCGGGGATTTGAAGCGATGTAATAAACAGCAAGAAGTTTAGGGACATAATGAATACTTTCTGTCTTTAATTTCTGAGTTTCCGCGAGATGCCAGTAATCTTTACTGTTGTGAGTACGAATAGCGCGGCTTATTGCGCCGCCGCCTGAATTATACGCCGCCAAAGCCATGGGCCACGAGTCAAATTCTTTAAAGTGCATTTGAAGTTTAGAGAGTGCCGCATTGGTAGACTTCCAAAAATCAAGCCGCTCGTCTCGCCATTCGTCAAAGCGCATATACGGCGCCATGCTGTTTCGCATAAACTGCCACAACCCCCGCGCCCCCGACCGGCTCCGCGCAACGGCATTAAACCCGCTTTCAATAACCGGCAGATAGACCAGCTCCGGTGGCAGCCCGCGCCGTTCAACCTCGGCCCGGATAAAATCAAGATACGGTTCACCACTTCGCAAACTTGCTGCTATCCAGGCAAGGTTCGCCTTACTGGAATAGCGCGCAATCCATTTCTGGGTAAGCGCATGATCAATACCGGGAATTGTAGGAAGAACTTCCTCTGTTGTCCGGTGCTTTCGGCTTTCCGCAAAGCGTGCCGGCAGCCGCTGCCCTTTACTACGGAGCGGGCGGTTAATATCCGAGGGCGGCTGTTCTTCATCAACAATTCCTGGAAGCATTTCCACCGCCGTTTCATCTTCCAGATTGGTTTCTGCCGGAAGGGGAAGTTCTGTCGCGCTCATCATCGAAATACAGGCAAATAATAAAATTGCGCCATAAAAACAGTGCTTTTTCGTACCAAACTCCTTAATTAACATGCATACGCATAACAATATTTTATATCAGCTTTGAACATTTTCAATGTTCTGATTCTACCACATAAACCCATAAAAAGTAAGCGCCTCGTAATTTTTATCTGGCGTAACAATTGCCGAAGGAAATCCAGGCTGATTTGGTGCATCAATATAACGTTGTGTTTCCAAACATACTGCGCCATATTGATGGTATGATGCGCCGTCTTTCCCGCCGTTCAATTCAAGAGATCCGCCGGTATAAAATTGCAGGCAGGGCTGATTTGTCGCACATGTTACACTGCGCCCCGTATGCGGATCTTCAAGCACGGCCGCCACGGGAAGGCCGGCGCAGGACAGTGTTTTTGTTTCGGGGAAACAATACGCCGTATCATAGCCTCCCCGCATACGGGTAAGTTCTTTCGCACCAAAATACGTCCCCACACGGCGCGGCTGTAAAAAATCAAACACAGAATCTTTAACGGGCAGGATGCGGCCAGTGGGAATAAGGTCTTCGTCAACTTCCAGATATTGAGTGCTGTGAATTGTTACAACATGATCCGCTATCGTTGGGGAAGCGTGTCCGCCTAAATTAAAATAAACATGATTGGTAAGGTTAACCGGCGTTGGTGCGCCGGCAACAGCACGGTAGCGCATAATAATTTCATGTGTGCTGGTGAGTATGTATGATACTTCAAGTTGCAGCACACCGGGGAAGCCCTGTTCACCGTCAGGACTTGTCCTGCGGAAACACACTCCAATGCCTTCTTCGGTGGTGATGCCTTCTCCGTTCCACAACATCTGATGATACCCCCGAAAGCCGCTATGCAGCGTGTGGGCGCCATTATTTGTATCCAGCGCATAGGATACGCCGTCCAGCGAAAACCGCCCCCGGCCTATACGGTTGGCAACGCGGCCAATAAGGCCGCCAAAATAAGGTGTATTCCGGTGAACATACCCGTCTAATGTTGAAAACCCTGGAGTAACATCATCAAAACTGCCGCCTTTGCGAGGCAGCATAATACTTGTGATGATGCAGCCATATTCGCAGGCAGAAAAACTCATTTCGCCATTGCTAATCGTCCAGATACGAACCTGCTCGCCGCCGGCAAGCACACCAAACACAGCCGTAGTACTCTTCATTGACGTTCGCCCCTGATTGTTATGAGGGATAGGTAAAATGATTGTCTCCGGCAGTTTTTAGAAGCGCCCCGTAACGAGCTGCCTCCCATTTTGCCATAGCAAGATTCTGTTCGCTATAATTACCACATTCCGCCGGAGTTGCTCCGGGTATTGCGCCTTCAAACGCACCTATCCAGCCGCACAATTCAGTAATAAGCGGCGCAATGGCACGGCTCTGAAAATCGCCTTCAAGAATAAGATAGCAGCCTGTCCGGCAGCCCATCGGCCCAAAATAGACGACGCGCTTCCCCCATTCAGCATGCGATCTAAGAAATGTTGCCCCCAGATGTTCAATCGTGTGAAGCGCCGGCATGTCAATAACCGGCTCTTTGTTCGGCTCCTTAAAGCGCAGATCGAATGTGGTAAGCGTAACTGCGCCAAAACTGTCTTTCCGGGAAACATACAGACCTGGTTTAAGCCGCAGATGATCAATCTGAAAACTCGCAATCTTTTCCATAATAGCGGTATCCTACCATAATATCCCGCCGCCGTCCAGCGCCTTTGTTGCCGCACGGCCTTTCCTGGGTGAGCGGGCGCGAAGCGCCCGCCGCTGTCGCATGGCCTTTCCTGGGTAAGCGGGCGGGTGGAAATTCGCGCGTACAAAACTAGTTGGTCGGGGACTTTACGGACGCACGCTTTGGCGTGGCCGGTGCTCTAGCCGCCAAAGGTTTTGCCCGCGCGAATTTCCCCGCGCCCCACCTCACAGGGGACAGTGAACAGTGGACAGTGGGCAGTGAACAGCGGCTTCCGGCGGTATACGTTGCCTGCCGCAGCCCGCGCCGTTAGCTAACATATTTCCGCCCCGAAAAACTACCCACTGCCCACTAATCACTGTCCACTGCCGTATGCTACAATCAACCCATGGAACGCTTGAATCCGCTGAACGATTACCTCTTCCTTAAAGTTATGGGCGAAAAAGGCGCGGAAGAACAGTGCCTCGCCTTCCTCAACGCGGTGTTCGAGGACACCAAACGCGAACCGGTCAAACTCGTTAAAATACTCGAAAACCGCGTCATATCACCGGAAATCCTAGGCGACAAAGGCGCGGT
>JAITHM010000160.1 GCA_031279965.1 Spirochaetaceae bacterium | reverse complement strand
CCAGGGAGGATTTGAACCCCCACAAGCAGATCCAGAGTCTGCCGTGCTACCATTACACAACCGGGGAATGATGATCCATATTCAGCCTATAGTATGTTTTGAATTTTTGTCAAGCGAGTGCGTTGTGCTGCCCCTTTTTTAATTTAAAGAAATAGGCAACAATGTGATATGGACATTGAGGAATTGAAAATTACCGCGAATCTTGCCCGCCTTAATATGAGTGATGAGGAGCTTCGTGATGCATATTGCGCATTTGAGCAGATGCTGGAATATTTTTCCGCGATGCAGGACGCGGGGCATTTGATTGACGGATTGGATGGTGAAACTGCGGATGTTTTAAGCGCTGCTCCTGATTTGTTTCGTACTGATGCTGAAGTTTCTGCCGGTGCCGTTGAACCTGAAGCAATCATCGAAAAAGCGGCTGAACATGATGGGCATTTTATTGTTATACCCAACGTATTATAGGATATAATTTAAGGAAGATAGTGATGAATGAAACATACGCTCAGTATTTTAAGGCTTGGGAAGAAAAGACAGGGGCGTTTCTTGAGTATCGTGATGATTTGTTGGAGAAAGCCGCTGCTGTCACGAACACGCCGCCTTCCCTTGCCGGGCTGCCATTTGCCGTAAAGGACAACATTGCCGTGCGGGACTTTTCTTTAAGCTGCGCTTCCCGATTTCTTGAAACACTGCGTTCACCTTACACAGCAACGGCGGTTCGTAAGCTTGAGGAAGCGGGCGCGTTTGTAGTTGGTAAAACGAATATGGATGAATTTGGGATGGGCTCGTCAACAGATCTTTCTGCGCTTAAAACGACGAACAATCCCTGGGATTTTAAGCGCGTCGCTGGAGGTTCATCGGGTGGTTCGGCAGCAGCGGTTGCTGCGGGACAGGTGCCTTTTGCTCTGGGGTCAGATACGGGCGGTTCGGTGCGTCAACCAGCAGCATTCTGCGGAGTTGTCGGCCTTAAACCAACATGGGGAGCAGTTTCAAGGTATGGTCTCGTTGCTTATGCCTCAAGTCTTGAAACAATAGGTATTCTTTCTGATACCGTTGAAAGATGCCGTGCGGTTTTTGACGTGATAAAAGGGGCGGATCCTTTTGACCAGACATCCCGTGACAGTCCTGCGGCACAGGTTTCGTCAAAGATCATAGGGGTGCTTTCACCGGAGGCTATTGCCAAAGCGCTTGCCGCAGGAACAGGGGGGGCAGCCCACAAGGCAGCGGAAGCGGCGGCGCTTTCACCGGCAGTTGCACACGCGTTTGACAACGCGAAAGCTGCCTTAAGCGCGTTGGGTTATCAGCTTGTTCCTGTTGAATTTCCTGCATTACATTATGCTGTTCCCGCGTATTATACGATAGCCGCTGCCGAGGCAAGCGCGAATCTTGCCCGTTTTGATGGTGTTCGCTATGGGAAGCGGCCTGATTGGGCGGAAAACCCTGACGATATGATTGACAAGACACGGACGGCAGGGTTTGGGCCGGAGGTAAAACTGCGAATTTTACTGGGGACTTTTGTCTTAAGGTCTGGTTTTCAGGATAAATATTATCATCGTGCCCAGCAGATACGGGCGGCGATACGGCGGGATTTTGAACGAGAGCTGGGTGGTAGAGATGCTGATGCCCGTTGTTGTGCAATTCTTGCGCCGGTATTTCCTACGACGGCGTTTTCCCGGGATGGAGATGGACTTTCGCCTTTTGCCCAGAAAGCAGCCGACATCTGGACCTGTTGCGCGAATCTTGCCGGCCTTCCCGCGGTCTCGTTTCCTGTATCGGTTGAAGACGGCCTTCCCACCGCGGTTCAATTGCTGGGTAAACCCTTTGCCGAAGGTGTTTTGCTCGATATAGCTGCCGCCTGTGAAAAGGCGCACCCTTTTCCGCATCCTAAAAACTGGCAGAACTTCTGGCCACAGGCTGCGTAATCAGAGTTGCCCTCGATTAAGGTAGATAAGGTAGATGACGAAGGATAAAAAAAGTGATAAACTATGCCGATACTGTAGTAAAGTAAGGTGCGAAGTAGGGAGCAGGCATGAAGATCAGTAAAAAACCTTCGATCTTGAACGACCGGACAGAGATCGGTTCATCAGATGAACTTGATGAATACGGTGTGTGGGTTAAAAGCGAACCCGAAGATCTGCTTGAAAATAACGAAGGTTTTGAGAGTGACATCGTTAATGTTACTGATGAAGAAACTGAAATTTCAGGTGATGATGATGTGCGAAGTTTTGACATTGACTTTGCTGCAGGCGCTCCTGCATTAAGTGCAGAAGAAGAGGCTGTTGATGATAGCCCCGACTTTAATGGACTTATTGATAGCAGCCCTGAAGGTACAGAAACGACAGAACCGCTCGATGAATTTTCTTCCGTAAGTCTGGAAGAGGAGGAGGCGGTGTTGCTTGCCGAAGACGGCACTGAAGAAGATGCTGACGATTTTGCCTTTGCCGACAAGCTTCTTGAAGAAGCTCTTAACGAGCCCGAAGGCGATACGGAAGCGGCGCCCGATGAATTTTCTGGTGATCTTGCTGAAATAGAATTTTCCGAAGAAGACCTTGCCGCCGTAACCTTTTCCGATGGATTTTCCGAAGACGAAAGTCTTGATCTTGCCGCTGCGGTTGAGGAAGCCACTCCTGAGCTTGCGGCACTTGATAACACTGACGGACTTGAATCACCACTCGATGATGCAGGACTTGAGAATACTGACGAACTTGAATCACCTTCCAATGATATTGATGTTTCCGCGCTTGAAGGCGCCGCTGATTCCGGCACTGAAGAGGTTCTTGCTGATGACGGCACGTTTGATGTTGACTTTGAGCTTGAAGAAGGCGACACCGCCTTGGCTGCGACAGAAGAAGACCTGGAACCTATCGTTGAGCTTGATGTTGATGAAACAGATATGCTTGAAATGCCCGTTAGTGAAGAATTGTCTTTAGAAACCGGCATAGAAACCACAGGCATTTCTGAGGAGGAGCCGATGCTGTCCTCTCCTGAGGATGAGCTTGGCATTTCCGGCATTGAAGACGAACCTGGCATTGCAGATGCCGGTGAAATTGAAACTGCCGGTAGCAGTGATATGCCGCAGGAAGGCGGTGTTGCAACCGAGCTTTTAATCAAGATTGCCAACGAACTTTCTTCTATAAAATCTGATTTAAACAATCTTAAATCCGAGATTTCGGTAATTAAGCGTGAAGGCGGACGGGGGGCGGCGGCTCCTTTGAGTGATGCTTCTGTTGACAACGATGTTGCCCTTACCGGCAAAGAGCTTGATGTGGTGCTTGATAATGCCGATTTGACACATGAAACTGTCGAAAGTTCCGTAGATTATAACAAAGCGCCGCTTGGTCTTGACGATCTTGACGAAACAATTTCACTTACTTCTGATGAACTGGACATTTTAAGCGATGTTGATGAAAATATAGCACTTACATCGGAGGAGCTTGAAGGTTTAAGCGATGTTGATGAAAGCATTGCGCTGACTAATGATGAATTGAGCAAGCTGGGCGATGTTGACGAAAGCATTGCGTTAACTGACGACGAACTCAGTCTGCTGAATAATGCTGATTCGACGGACAATGCCGCTTTTGACGGGGCCGCCAGTGAAGCACTTACAGGCGACGAGTTGGATAACATAATCAGCACGTCTGATCTTACTGAAGAGACCGGGGTTAGCGCCGCACAGGAAGAGCATGATCTTGGCGAAAGTCTTCCTGATGCTGAAGCTGAAAATGTTCGTGATATATCGCTTGATGTTTTTGATCAGCTTGAAAAAGCAGAACTTGAAATTCCCCCATTGGACGAGGCGGCTTCAAAAAACAGTGTTGCGGGAAAAAGCAATCTGGATGAAAAATTCAAGAATGAAATACGAACCGTGCTTGCTTATATGGATCAGCTTTTAGAGGCATTGCCCGAAGAAAAAATTGAGGAATTTGCCCGCTCGGATAAATTTGAAATTTATAAAAAGGTGTTCAAGGATTTAGGGCTTGTCTAAAGATCAGCGTCTTCATTCGGTGTATAATCCGGAAAAAGAGGCGCTTAAGTATCTTGATTCACTTAATATCTCCCCGCATACACGATTTTTTATTCTACTGGAATGTGGATTTGGCTACCTTATTCCACCGTTGCGGCTGCGGTATCCGGCGGCACAGATTATCAGCGTTCATATTCGCAGTGAATACACGGCGGCACACTTACCTGACGCCCCTACGCCCGACGCCGAATGGTCACCGGCATCAACTGAAACATGCACTACTTTTCTTGAACGGGTGATTGGCGACAGTGAATCGGTGCATATCAAACTTATTGAATGGCGCCCGGCCATTGCTCTTGACGCTCTGTTGTACCGGCAGCTTGTTGGTGAGCTTACCCGGTTTATTCGCCGCTCTGATGCCAATGCGCGAACCACACGACATTTTACCGAACGTTGGCGGCGTAATACCCTGCGAAACAGCCGTTTTTTTGCTGACGCTGCCCGTAAAACCTTCCCGGAGCTTGCCGCGTATCAATCAGATGATCTTGTGATATGCGCCGCTGGCCCCACGCTTGAGGCAAGTTTTCCCGCGATAACAGCGCAGCTTAACAGAGGAAATACAAAACTTGCTGCGGCAGCTTCCGCGGTGGCGGCTCTTCGTGCCCGTTCATTTGAGCCTGATATTATTTTTACCAGCGACGGCGGATCCTGGGCCCGGCTTCATTTTTTTGAGGCGGTGCGGTGTCTGCGCCGTTCGCTCATCGTTGCCGCGTTACATGCCGCGCTGCCTTCCTGTCTGCTTGGTTTTCCCATCCTGTTTTTTGGTGATGGAAGCGCGGAACAGCGCGCTGTGCTTGATGAATACGGCCTTCCTCGCGTTGAGCTTCCCCAACGTGGAACAGTTACGGCAAGTGCGCTGGATTTTGCGTTAAGATGGACAACAGGCCAGATCTTTTTGGCCGGGGCAAGTCTTAGTTCCCACGACCTTCACAGCCACGCACGGCCCTATGCATTCGACGCGCTGCTTGTGCAGACGGCAAATCGCTATAAACCCTGGTATCATCAGCAATGGGCGCGTACCCGGGCGCTTGAAGCAGGGGGCAGTTACAAACTATACGCTGCATGGTTTGAGCAACAACTTTCGTTGTATCCGCCGCGCATTTTCAATCTGGGAGAAAACCACCCGGTCTTTACTTTTTGCCATGATGGCTCTTATTGAAGGCTTGACGAAGGACTAAGCTTGCGATACAGTGAAAAATATTCTTGTATACTTTGAGGAGGTTTTGCGTGAAGGTAAAAATGAGCAGCCGCTATTTACAATCTTTAATGAGGGACTTCACTGAAAATGGCAGTGAGCGGGTATGCCAAATGCACATAAACCAAGAAGCCGCAATTGTGTACCGGGATAATTGTTTTGCTCCGGCAGTCTGCATAAAGTAAAAGTAAATGAAAAAACAAGTTTGTGGAGCGTTGCTCCTTCTGGTAACGGCATGCATGGGCTTATGGGCGAACCCGGGTGGAGATTTTCTTGTCGAACTTGATGAAGAAGGTACCGGTGCTGTTGTGACCGGGTACATTGGAACTCTTAAAGAAGTCACCATCCCCTCTACAATTCAAGGAGTGCCTGTTGTAAGCATTGGAAAACCGCGGGCGCTTGTTCCTCCAGATTCTGTGTTTGAACATGCCCCCGTGCAGGTAATCAGAGTTATTGTGCCGGAGGGAATCAAGACGATAGGCCGCAATGCCTTTGCCCGCACACGGGGACTTGTCGAAGTTGTTCTGCCGAAAAGCCTTACAGTAATCGAAGAATATGCTTTTATGGCGTGCTGGTCGCTGCGCCGTATTGAATTGCCGCCAGATGTCTCTATTATTGATAGCTGGGCCTTTGCCGGGTGTGGAATGCTTACCAGCATCGCCATGCCGGGGATAACGTCCATAGGCCGCAATGCCTTTGACGGCTGCACGAATTTAGCGGCTATTATCAATTCGGGGCGTGTCCAGACGATCTCCTATGGGGCGTTTAATGGATGTAAAATGCTGCGGACTATTTCGTTTCCCAATGCGGTAAACATTGAAGATCGTGCCTTTTACGGCTGTCTTATGTTGGAAACGGTAGTACTTCCAGCGAAAATCAGCTTTAGCAACGACAGTTTTCTCGGATGCAAAAGACTTACCCTTGCAACGCAGGTTGCTCTTAAAAAGGCTGGTTATTCGGGCCGGTATTAGGAATTTGTCCATCCGCAGCCGCCTTGACAGCGGTGAAAATACAGGATACAATAATATAATGGAGTGCGAGATGTATTCCCGCAAAATAACTCCAGGGAAATTGTTGAATAAGGAAACTGATTATGTATGCGCTTGTAGAGATTAAAGGAAAACAATACAAAGTTGAAAAAGGCTCACTTCTTAAAGTGGATTTTCTTTCCGCCGATCCAAATACAAAACTTGACTTTGATAAGGTTTTGTTTGTTTCTGGTGACAAGACCATCGTGGGAACTCCCTATGTACCGGGCGCGAAGGTATCCGCCGTGGTAGAATCGCACATAAAGGGAAAAAAAATCATTGTTTTTAAGTATATCCCTAAGAAAGACCACCGGCGTAAAAATGGTCACCGGCAGAAATATTCTCTTTTAAAAATAGAAGATATTGCCGTTTGATTTCAATGTGCGTCCATTTTGATGCGGCGGGAGTTCTTATTTTCTGCGGGGCAGAAGGCCATGCGGGAGCTGCTCCTGCCGGGTCAGATATTGTCTGCGCTTCGGTTTCTACACTTATGCGGACTATGGCGCGAGTAATTACAGGAAGGCTGGGAATAGAAGTGTCTTTTTCTGTGCCTGAACGGGGGAGATTACAGATAAATGCCTGTTATAACGAACAGGGTAAAGATTTTCTTTTTGCCGCAGGTATTTTCCTTTTTGAAGGACTTAAATCACTGGCAGAAGAATATCCTGAGTATTGCACACTCAATGCGGTACATGCTCAGGCTGATTAAACCGGCTGGATGCTATGGGGCATGCTGACACATTTCTCTTATTAAAGTAAATTATTTCCATGCCGATAAATCTTATGACGGCCTGTAATGAATAGATTTAACCGGCGTCTAACTATTGAAGATAGGAGAAGGGGTTGTTATGTTGGTTGACAGAAAGCGAAGCTTATTTGGAGCGTTTTTTTCTTTTATAATGGCGGTTTTACCCGCGCTTACTGCCTGTGCGACCGGAGGAGGTGTTGGTGGAGGGAGTTTGTCGTCAAGTTCCAACGCTAAAAATTCCGAGGTTGTTGTACGGCGCGTTGACAACAATCAATTGATTCGCTTGCGGCTCTATCTCGACGGGAAATCTCAGGGAACTCTTAAAGTAGGTGATACCGTTGTATATAAAGTGCGCAACGGCTACCATACGTTGCGTGTCGGTTTTGATGATTATCATAAAAGCACGGAGGTAGCGCAGTTTACTTCGAATAACTCAGTGCATGTTTTTTCAGTTACCGATACTTCGATAGTGCTTGTTAATGAAGAGCCTGTAGTCGCTGATGAGTTTGGACCGCCACTGCCGTTAAGTAACGGAAATCACAGTTATATTATTTCGGGAAGCCCTGCAAACGATGTCCCTGAATACCCAGTGGTGACGCCTAAACTTGAAAACGGCTCACTTATTGACAATTCCGTTCGTGCGGCATTTGATAAAGTGACAAAAGGTGTCAAACGAGGCCGCAGAATTGCAATAATCAATGTTGATGGCGATAATATACACGAGGCAAATTTTGTACTGGAAGAACTTACTCTTCTTTCTGTTAATTCACCCAAAAATTTCTTTGTAATTGACCGGCGTGTGTTTGACGCTTACCGGGCAAAAAATTCTATTGGCGCTCCTTCGTATGAAAACGACTTTGTGCTCCGCTATCTTGGCAGTCTTGTTCAGGCTGATTATGTAATCAGCGGTAGAATTGACGGCCCAGGTGATTTGCGGAGATTACGGGTAAAAGCACTGGATGTTGCCACCGGCGCCCTGGTTGGCGACGCGGCAGAACGTCTGTAAAGTTTAACGCCTGCACAGCGGCGTATAGCCGCCGTGCTCCTGCACACATTTATAAGCAGGCCGAATAATGCGCCGCCCTGAAATAAGTTCTTCAAGGCGGTGTGCACACCAGCCGGCAACGCGGCTTACCGCAAAAAGCGGTGTGCAAAGATCGGCGGGAATATCCAGCATCTTGTAAACAAGCCCAGAATAAAAATCAACATTAACACATATTTCTTTGTTACGAGATTTAACGCGCTGGATAACCTCCGGCGCAAGGTGCTCAATAAGCCGGTATAATTGAAATTCCTGTGCATAATTTTCTTTTTCCAGAATAAGATTTGCTGCTTTTTCGCGCAGCAGGATCGCTCGCGGGTCGGATTTTGTGTATACAGCATGCCCCAGACCATAAATAAGTCCGGTACGGTCGTAAGCTTCACCACGGACAATTTTTTCAAGATATGCGGCAACCGCATCTTCGTCATCCCAGTGGGAAACATGCGTTTTAATTTCTTCCATCATGCCCATTACTTTGGCGTTTGCGCCGCCATGTTTTGTTCCCTTGAGCGAGGCAAGGCCGGCAGATATAGCCGAGTAAGTATCTGTATCGGCAGAACTTACAAGATGCACGGCAAAGGTTGAATTATTGCCGCCGCCGTGTTCTGCGTGTAATATCAGCATAAGATCAAGTATTTCAGCTTCAAGCCGGGTAAACTTTTGATCACGGCGCATTAGGCTGAGTATTGATTCAGCGGTAAAAAGCGACGGGTCGTGCTGGTGAAGAATTAGGCTTGTTTTATTAAAGTAATGCATCTTTGAACGGTAGGCATAGGCAATAATCGCTGGAAAACGCGAGATAAGCTCAACACACTGACGCAGTACATTTTCTGGAGTGTGGTCTTCTGGATTTTCATCATACGAGTAAAGTGTAAGTACAGAACGGGCAAGCTTATTCATAATATCACGCGATGGCAGACGCATAATCGAATCTTCAGCAAAACCACGCGGAAGGCCGCGCACTGACCCCATAAGCGCGCAAAATTTTTCAAGCTGGCTTTGTGAAGGCAAATCGCCGAACAAAAGCAGATAGACTACTTCTTCAAATCCATAACGCTGGTCAGACATACAACCGGCAACAATATCTTCAACATCAATACCCCGGTAAAAAAGCTTGCCGTCAACAGGGATTTTTTCTTCCTCACTAACGATATATCCATGAACTTCTCCAACACGGGTAAGTCCGACAAGTACGCCGGTGCCGTCAGCATTACGAAGCCCTCGTTTGACGTTATACTTGTTGTAAAGTGCAAAGTCGATGCTATCTCGCAATTCCAACGGTTCAATATAGTCTTTAATATCCATATTGTGATTATACCGTGTATCTGGTATTTTAGAAAAGCTTGGATAATGTTTGATGGCGGTAAAAAATTACGACAAACCGGATTTTTGGACGCAAAAAGCGCGAAAAGAAGGGTATCCGGCCCGCTCAGTTTATAAACTCAAAGAGCTTAACGAGAAATTCGCCCTTATTCCTCCAAAATGCCCCACGCCCTTTAAGGCGCTTGATTTGGGTGCTGCGCCGGGAAGCTGGAGTCTTTTTTTGCTGCGTACGCTGCGCTCAAATGCCTTTCTGGTTGCCTGTGACCTTAAACCACTCTTGGTAAACGATGCTGACCAGGCCGGTATGTTTATACCCATTATAGGCGATTTTACCAGCGAACCGGTTCGTACAGAGATTATTCAACGCGGGCCTTATCAGCTTGTTGTTTCTGATGCGGCTCCGTCAACTTCCGGCAACCGTTTTCTTGATACACAACGTTCATTGGAACTTGCCGAGGCGGCACTTTCATTGGCGGATGCTGTTATCGCTCCGGAAGGGCACTGTGTAATCAAAGTGTTTCAAGGCGAAGAAAGCGCCCGGCTTCTTACGCGGCTTAAGGAAAAATTTAACAAAGTTAAAACATTTAAGCCTGTTGCCTGCCGATCATCGTCGTTTGAAACCTATCTTGTTGCGCTTGGAAAGCATTGAGAGGCATGCATCTAACCTTCTGTTTAATACGAAACATGGTAGAATCGACAGTTCCTTTGGAAATCCCCAGTACGCTGGCAACCTCCTTGTTACTCGCTTCAATGCGCATTGAAGAAAGACGTTTGCGCATTCTTACAAGCCGCCGTCGGCCTTTTCCGATAAGTTTTTCAAGGCGGCTATGATTAAAACTTCCCTTTTCAGTTCCTGCAAGCCGTGCTTCGTATGAAAGACAGCGGTAAAACTGTGTTTGACAACTTTCACTCAATTTATGAAATTCAAAATCATGATGTGAACGCAATTTTCTAAGTTCATCAATCATGGCGATAATGGTTTCTTTTTTTAATTTACTGAACTGTGCAAAATGATTTATCATAGTATCAGAAATAGCATAATATGATTTAAGAAGTATCATCAGCATTTGCCGTGGAGAAATAGTAACATTTTTAAAAAACTCTACAGCACATTCGCTGTTCATCTCTGAATGTTCCTGACAAATTTGCGTATCGCGGGCGGTGTCAGTCCAAAAAGCCTGTTCAATTGCGGTATGGTTGTTAAGCTTTGATTTGTATTCACGGTACATTAAACGGATAATCATGTGGAGGTATGCATCCAAAGTCACGCCAGGTACAGGAACATAGCGTTTTAATGACCTGCTTAACCGTGGATACGCCCACGAAACAAAGTCCGAAACATCCTCCCTGTTTCGCTCAAGAATGCCATAGTACCGGCTCCGGCGGAGAATTGCCGTGAATACCATGCCTTCAAATGAACGTTGATCGAATTCGCCCCGCTTAAATTTTGCGTAAAACTGATCCATTTCATTAAGTTCTGTCATAATATCCCTCTTACATAAAATAAATATGCGTACACAATAAGCGGGATTTTTCTTTTATTCAGACTGTAGCGGTAATTCCATATACTTTTGTCATAATTTTTTTTCTTAAAAATGACAATTGTCAGCGGGTAGGGGATAGTTATTTCCCGCAGAACATCAAAGTGTAAATTTCAGATCGTCCAAACTGATATAATCTTTCCATTCAAGTGTGCTTTCGTAATAACTTGTACTGCCATTGCGGCTTATTTTTTCTGTCATCATAATAGGAAGCTGGTTTACGGCCCCTTTGTGGCAGTGCATGCATTTTCGCATTGGATCTGTTTCTTCAACACTGTCCAAATTAACGATTGTGCCAGAGTTCCAGATATAAAATGGCAGCGCAGGCATGCTGATATAGTCAAGTATACTGTCAGCTTTGTACAAATTTGTCGTGACGCCGCGTGATTTTTGAATATAAGGCTCACGTTTTTTATAATATAAATCCAAAAGATCTTTATTGCGTTTATGAAACACGGCAAATTCTCGCGGTTTAAAATGATCATAAAAACGCTCAACATATCTTAAATAAATATCACAGGTGTCGTATAACGCACGTTCATATTTTGCATGAAGAGCTTCCCGCGTTTCCGCGTCACGATATGCAATCATATTGTCAAAAAATTTAAGATAAGCATCATCGGGAAACATTACAACAAGCGGTGTGTCAAGAATCTTCGCAAGTTGAAAAAGACCGTCAAAAATTTCGTAATCCTGCGGAGTAATGCCGCGTTTAAGCGGTGTAAATTTAACGTCATTTGCCGTTGCCTGGGCAAACACCTGCGCTGCCGCTTCGGTATCTGCCGCACGATAAAAAAAGTTATGATAATCAAATTGTTGTTCGCCGGAAGGAGATTTTATGGTAACAAGCATTTCAGCACTGCCGTACAGGCAAGGGCCGCCGCAGATAGCGAGCGAAGATGCCTTGGAAAGTTCGCCAATATTGCGGGTAAAAAGCGGCTTTTCCCATATCCATTCAGCCTGCAATTCTTTGAGCGCCGGTATAAATGATGCTATGGTTTCATAGGTATTAAGTGCAAGATGGTTTTTATACGTGATAAACTCAGGCAGTGTATCCATTCCGCAGATCGCGCGTAATGCGGTGTGCCGGTGTTCTGCTTCAAGTTCCTGGAGCTCGCGGCGTAGTTGTTTTATCGCCCGGCGAACAGCTTGTTTTTCCGGCGTTACCATATAGACAGGTGCCGTCTTAGAAATTTCAGCGTCTTCCGCTTCACGCGACAGAAGCTCGTGTTTAAGATGGGCGTATTTTTCAGATTGTTCTGTTAATTTTGCCGCATGTACATCACATTGATACATCAAGGGGAAATCATGATAACGTTCATAATCATGGCACAGCGCAAGATGATCTGAAATCAGAAATGGATTATTATTTCCTTTGTAGATTGTTTTCCCTTCTGCGCCAAGACGTTGCAGGATAGTGTCCAATGTAATAAGCATTCTCTTACTTATCGGCAAAAAACTCCGATATATTAAAAGAGCCGTTTTTTGGAAAACGGCTTACAAGATATTTCATGAAATTGCTGGAATTACGCTATGGATGATGATGATGTTATACTCATTCTAACCGATGAAGCCCGTTCGAGCCGGGATGTGGCGCTTGCCATTGTGACGGGGCTGTTTGGAAAAAAGATTCAGGTGGTGCGCGCCAGTGAATTTTCAGGCACCGATATTCTGGGAGCAAGTTTTTGTTTTTTAGGGTGTGCGAAGCCGGCACCGCCGGATTTTAAGCATTTTGAAAAAGTAGTGCGGCATATCAATCTTACTCTGCGCCGATGTGCTTTTTTTTCGCCGGACTCAGAGGAAGCAGTGCACTACCTTGCCGAACTCGTTAAAGATTCGGGAATAAAGGTCAGCTCATTGCCGCTGGTATCGTCAAAACCGCTTGAAATAAAAAAATGGGCGTGGCATAGTATAAAGAAATGAGGAGGCTCGAGCGCCATGGAAGATCTTAATTTAGACCCCTATATCAGGAAAGTTCCTGATTTTCCTAAAAAAGGAATTCTTTTTTATGATATTACCAGTCTTATCAATAATCCCAGAGTATTTGCATGGTGCATTGATAAAATGGTTGATCTTTATAAAGATACAAAAATAGATGCCGTCGCCGCCATTGAAACACGAGGGTTTCTTTTTGCCGCACCGTATGCTTTGCGTAGAAACATCCCTCTGATTCTTATCCGTAAAAAAGGGAAGCTCCCTGGCAAGACGCTCAGCAAGAAATATGAGCTTGAATACAATTCTGCTGAGATTGAATTGCAGCCGGATGATGTTAAGGCAGGCCAACAGGTGCTGCTTACCGATGACCTTATTGCCACAGGAGGGACTCTGGAAGCCGCACGTGATCTGCTTGTTGAAGCTGGAGCGCAGGTTCCTGAGATTTTTGGGCTTGTCGGCTTGCCTTTCCTTGGTTACGAACCCAAATTTGGCGGCACTCCGGTTACGACGCTTATTAATTATAGCAGTGAATAGGCGCCGCCGCCTGGCGCCGCGCGCCCGCTTGACAAACCGCTTGAGCCGTGGTATATTACACTGAAAACTTAGTTTGAAATAAGGAGACCTTTATGAAAACGCTAAA
>JAITHM010000124.1 GCA_031279965.1 Spirochaetaceae bacterium | reverse complement strand
AGCCTACTTCAGTGTATTTTGTCGCCTCTATCTTAATAAAAGGCGAACCGGCAAGACGGGCAAGGCGGCGGGCAATTTCTGTCTTGCCAACCCCTGTTGGCCCTATCATCAGAATATTCTTGGGGGCTATGTCCTCGCGTATTTCCGGATTAAGCTTAAGACGGCGTATCCGGTTACGCAACGCGACGGCAACAGCACGCTTGGCTTTGCTCTGCCCCACGATATATTTGTCAAGTTCCAGGACGATCTCTTTGGGGGTAAGATGGTCAAGGTTTCGTTTTTCAGTATCCATATTATTTATGTTAGTATTACACAAATGGCTGTAATGTTGCAAGCTGTCGTTTGTTCATGATATACTGTTTTTATGGCTGATGAACCCAGAAAAAGTGATGGCCAAAACGAGCCGGGCAGGGAATGCGCGATAGTTATCGGATTACGTGGACGCGGGCGCGGTTCCACGGGGCGCTCCCAGAATTTTCATGGCGGAACGCCGGCCCTTGATGCCTTTACTACCGATCTTACAGCGCTTGCCCGCGATGGAGCGCTTGATCCGGTAATTGGCAGGGAGCGGGAACTTGAACGGGTTGTCCGCATTCTTGCACGGCGAGTTAAAAACAACCCGGTGCTTGTCGGAGAGCCGGGAACAGGAAAAACAGCATTGGCCGAAGGGATAGCGCAGCTTATCGCATCTTCGTCAGCGCCGCGTTTTTTGGGGCGCAAAAAACTCCTTCTGCTTGACATGGGAGCACTGGTTGCCGGAACCAGGTATCGTGGTGATTTTGAAGAACGTGTAAAACGCCTGATCCGCGAAATTGAAGTAACGCGAAATACTATCCTGTTTATTGATGAAATTCATACGATGGTTGGAGCGGGAAGCGCTTCGGGAACGCTTGATGCAAGCAATCTGCTTAAACCGGCCCTTTCACGGGGAAAGCTTCAGGTAATTGGGGCGACAACTCATGCAGAATACCGCAAGTATTTTGAAAAAGACGCCGCTTTGGAACGGCGTTTTCAGAGTGTTACAGTGAATGAGCCTGATGTAAATGTAACGGCAGCGATCCTTTCGGGGCTTTGCCACCGCTACGAAGAATATCACCGGGTGTATTATACAGAAGAAGCCGTGCGTGACGCTGCCTATCTTGCTGGGCGGTATCTTACCGGACGCTTTATGCCAGACAAGGCTATTGATGTTCTTGATGAGGCGGGGGCGCTTGTCAAGCTGAAGCACGGTGGTGTGGATGATCCTGATGAAGCTGCGTATATCGAAGCACGTATACTTGCACTTGAGGAAGAACGTGCTGCGTTGCTTGCTTCAGGCGACGAATATTCCGCAGCGAAACTTTCTGAAAAAGCTCGTGTTTTACGGCGGGCGCTTGAATCAGCACAAAATTCCTGGCGTTTTGCCGTACAATCTGCGGTGCCTCATGTTGAATCCGCAGCGATTCGTTCTGTTATTGCTGAAATGACGGGGATTCCTGCTCATCGTTTGGAAAATTGTGAATCGGCGCGGCTTCTCAATCTGGAAGACGAACTTCATCACACGCTTATTGGGCAAGATGAGGCGGTTCGTTCAGTCTGTGCAGCGATACGCCGTTCCCGGCTTGGCATATCCGATCCTAACCGGCCTATTGGTTCTTTTCTATTTTTGGGACCAACAGGAGTTGGCAAAACGCTTCTTGCCCGTTCTCTTGCCACCGCGCTTTTTGGCAATACCAAAGCTCTTGTTCGTATTGATATGGCGGATTTTATGGAAAAACATAACGCTTCTAGGCTTACCGGTTCACCGCCGGGTTTCGTTGGCTATGAAGAAGGCGGAGAACTTACCGAAAAAATCCGTAAAAATCCGTATTGCGTTGTTCTTTTTGACGAGATTGAAAAGGCGCATCGTGATGTGTTTAATCTTCTTCTTTCTATACTTGAGGAAGGCGAATTACAGGATAATTTAGGGCATACAGTAAGTTTTCGCAGTGCCGTTATCATCCTGACCAGCAATATCGGTGCAAAACAAATTTTAGGCGGTGAACGGATTGGTTTTAGTGAAAAAGCGGCGGCACCTGATTTTAACGAAATAAAAAATGCAGCCGAAACCGAAGCAAAGCGGATTTTTAATCCTGAATTCTTAAACCGGCTTGATGACATTATGGTATTTCATCCGTTGACTGAAATTCAGCTTCATGCGATTCTTGATACGCTTCTGGCTGAACTTGCTGAACGAATTCAGCGAGAACTTGGATTTTCAATTAAACTGAATGAACCGGTAAAAAAACATCTGTTAAACAAAGCAGAAAGCAAAAAATATGGAGCTAGAGCTTTGCGGCGGGTTGTTCAGAAAGAGCTTGAGGATCCGTTTTCGCTTTTTATTCTTAAAGAACACTTCCCGCGCGGAACGGTATTTACTGCGGCTTTGTCAAAGAAATCTGTGGTTTTACGTGCTGAAGTGCCGGTTTTCAGCGAATGATTTAGCGCTTCCCTGAAAGATTGCTTAATGTCATCTGGATCCAACCCGCTGTTTCAACGGGGAATCGTGATTGTACGGCAAGAAATTCTGTCATGGCATTTGTGTACGCGCCGGTGAAAAAATAAGCCTGTCCCAAATAAAAGCGCGCGCGGGCATCAACCGGATGATTTGCCGTAACGGCAAGAAGTTGTAGCAAATCAGGGATTGCACGTGCCCAATTTCTCCAGAGAAATGATTCTTTGACAATGCTTTGGAGCTTGTGTTCAACACTTCCCAAAGGAGCATTCTCCAGATCTTGCTGGAATACACGCGGTTCTGTCTGTACTGCAGCTGTGCGCTGCGGCTGGTATGCGGGTGCCGGAACGGAAGGGATGTTGTGGGGTATGGGAGTTGTAAGGCCATTTTTCGCCAGAGCTGCTTCTGCCTCCAGGCTAAGGCGCGAGGGCGGCGGCTCTGGAACGAGGATTTCCGTGTTTGGAGGAGGGGGTTTTACCACAACGGGAGCTTGTTCAGTTACAACTACAGGGTAGAGCGTTGAGTTGTAACCCGGCGCGATAAGCGCAGTTCCCGCACGGACATCTTCATCATAAACGACAGCATAATAGTAGGGAACACCAATTTTTACGCTGTCAAAAAAGGGGGATTTCGCGCCTGGCAGTTGAGCTACATCTGCCGCAAGCAGGTCGCTCAGGCGGGTCATTGGGACAATGTTCCGGTAAATAACGGCGTTTTTCCCGGGATTTGTGGAAACGAACGTGATTTTTATACCGCCTGATTCAGGAACAGCAGCAAGTGCGGTAATTGTCGCCATCTGGCGGGGCATGACGATGGTCTGTTTTGCCTGCTGTGCAGGAGTCTGCACGGTTGTTGTTTGCGGCAGCGCCCTCCGGCCCATATCAGCGCTTGGGGTAACAATTTTCCGGCTCGATTCAATCCAGGCGGATAGTGACGTTGCCGGTGACGAAAAAGAAGATGCCGCCGCGCTGCGTCTTCCTTCATCAACAAGAATTTCCAGCATATTTTGATAAGGAATTACCATTTCATAGCGCTGTCTGTTTTCGTCGGAAGCAACAATAAAATAGTACCATGTACCGGCAAACGGCACGGTATCAACAAAATTTTGCCGGCCATAATAGACTTCCGCGCTGATGCTTTCCCGGCCCACCGGCCCGCCATCAAAAGGCCGCGGTGAACGAAGCACAGAAACCGGCCCTTTAACGCTTTGTGAATCGACCCAGCTTAATCTGACCGTTGAACCATCGGCTTCTGCTCTGAGATGGGTAACAAAGGGCGCAAAAATTGAGTTGTCAGTTTGCGCAAAGCCTCCGTTCGTTACGGAAAAAACAAGGGCTATAAAAACTATTCCCGCACGTCGTCTTTGTTTCACACCACACAATCCCGAATCAAATATCGGTATAATTTATCACAATCTTTATGAACAGCGAAGGGGTTTGAATCGGTATAACCTTTCCGAATTACCGCCTCTGTTCACTATCACCCAGCAGCCTTTATGCTGACAACTATGATTAAATTGTGGAGTGGAGCGGCACTGTCCCTTGTGCTTACGGCCTGTGCAACGCTGCCGGCAGACGCACTGCCTTTTGGGGAGTCTTTTACGGCGGCAACGCCGGAAGACGTGCATCCGGTATGGCAGAATATTACCGGTGGAATAGACGCCGCCGCCTTCACAATAGAATCACCCCGTCTTGAGGCCTGGGCATTGCGTATTGATTTAACGCATCCGGCAGTGGAAATAGCGGTAAATGCTGGAAACGCTCATTCAGGCGTTGTTTCTTCCCTTAAAGTAGACAGTTTTTTGCATAAGTATGATTGTTTTGCGGCATTGAATGGCGGCCCTTTTGCGCCTGTTTCGGCACGGGAAGGAGAGCTGCGGCTAATTTCGGGCATCTTCATTGCTGATTATACGCCGGTCGCGCCGCCGGCTCCGCGCTATGACGCGCTGGTATTCTACCGAAATGGCCGCGGCGCTGTTGTCCGCCAGCGTGATCTTGTTCAAAATACCGCAAATATCCGGCATGCAATTGGCGGGTTTTTCACCGTGCTTGCCGGTGGAACCGTGAGCGCGGCGCCGGAACGGACGGCACGGCATCCACGCAGTGCGGCGGGACTGTCTGCTGGCGGGAAAACGCTCTATTTGCTTGCAATTGACGGCCGGCGGCGGGGCAGTAAGGGAGCAACTGAGTTTGAGACCGGCCTGATTTTAAGTGCTTTGGGCGCAGTCGATGGGATTAATCTTGACGGCGGCGGTTCGACGGCGCTGGCCGTGCGGCGCAAAAATGGCACGGCAGTTATTGTCAATAAGCCGTCGCACGGCCTCTTGCGAAAGGGCAGCCGAGCTGTTGCAACCTGCATCGGCATCCGTATAGTGCCTGGACAGTGATCAGTATGCCCCTTGACAGTTTTATAAACTTGCCGTATAGTGCTTCCAGAATCTGATTAAGGAGGTATTCTATGGAACTGATAGTCACGCCCTTAGTGGTAAATACAACTCTATTCGCTCGTAGTGGATATTCGCTGTCTGCCCGCCGCTGTTCTTTGTCTGTCGCCTCTGCCCCCCCCCCCCCCCCGTATTCTAAACCACCGCATTTGCGGAAAAATCCCCTGTTTTGTCGCTCCTTATACTGTTTTAATAGTGTTTCATGCCTGTTTCACGCAAATTTGTTTTTGCATATCTTTTCTCTTTTGTTGCCCTGCCAATTCCGCCGGTTACCGGCGTTTGGAATCCATCTGTGGAATGGATTATATATAATATTTGCTATAAGAAGGAGAAAAAAATGGCAAAAAAGATGGTTTTAGGGTTGGTTTTGGTCATGATGACCACGGCGGGCGCGTTTGCGCAGCAAAAGTGGTACAACACGTACTCGCCCTGTATTCAGGGGAGCAAGGCGCTTGTCAATGTGGGTATTGGGTATGGGTCTGTTACTTGGGGCAGCATGGGAATTCCTCCTATTACAGCCAGCATCGATTTTAAACTGAAAAATAATCCCATCACAATAGGCGCGTTCGGCGCGTTTAGTACATTTGGCGGCGGCATCTTTGCAAATTATACGAATATTGGTTTTGGCGGACGTGCAGCATATCATTTTAATTTTGCAAAAAAACTGGATACTTATGTGGGACTTTCGCTTGGCTATGTTCTTCAAAGCACCGATGTGGAGTGGGCTGAAGGCGTATCATTCTTTCTGTGGGGCTTTAATTTAGGTGCGCGCTATTTCTTTACCAAGCGTTTAGGCGCGTATCTTGAACTTGGCTACAGCGGACTGCAAGTTGCAAGCGTAGGACTTACCTTCAAGATTTAAATGTTTACAAGGTAAGGTTAAGAAAAGAGCAAATAGTTACTATTTGCTCTTTTTTCAGATTTAACGGGCGTTTATCTCCCAATTATATATCCACTCAGCCTGCCCTATCCGGCGGCGGACTCCACTAACTATTAGCGCCTAACCTGATATATTTTAACGGTATTAGACTTGTTCGGAAACTAGGGGCAGGCAAGATTGCAAGTATTTGTCCCGCAGAACGAAGCTCGGAAACGCAGCCATACTGGGTGTATGGCGAGGCTTTCGAGCGAAGTTATGCGG